>NZ_SMKS01000078.1:0-24311 GCF_004348435.1 Saccharopolyspora terrae
GGGCGGGGGCGGGTTGGGCCGGGGCCGGGTTGAAGAACGGTTGGCAGCCCGGGGCCTGCTTCGCAGCGGCGGCGAGCTGCTTGTTCTTCTCCAGGGCGCCGAACTTGCTGTTGAGGTCCACCTGCGAGCTCTTCTGGAGCTCCGCCTGCAGGGCGGTCATGCCCTCGGTGAACTTCTGCTTGTCGTTCGGGTCGACCTGGTCGGCCTTGGCGCGGGCGCCCACCAGGACGTCGCGGATCTGGACGAACCCGTCGCGGATGCCCTGGTTGACCTGGTCGCCGCCCTCGATCGGGGACGGCGGCAGCTCCTGCAGCCCGCGAACCGTGCCATCAGCGGTCTTGCTCGCGGTGTCGAGCCGGGCGACCACCGAGTTCTTCATCGCCTGGGTGTTGCTCTTGTCCACCGCGGGCAAGCTCTTCTGAGACGCGGAGAAGTCGTTGACCAGCCCGCACAACCGGCCTGCCCACTCGACGCCTTCCGGACCTGCCGCCTTCGGCGGAGCCGGGGCGGGCTCGGGCGTCGGTGCTGGTGCCGCACCGCAGGCGCTCAGGGCCAGCGGGATGGCCGCGAGCGCCGCGAGGGACGTCGCACGGAACCTCATTGCGAACTCCTCACATGGATCGGAGTAGCTCTCGCTGTGCGCTCGGACTCTCTCGTACCGCTGCACCTCCCGGTGAACCCGGGGTCACCCGTTGCAGCGATCGGCCTGCTCACAGCGATGGGCGCCACCCGAACCGGGTGACGCCCATCGCTGAGACCGATCTAGGCGGGAGCGCCGTTGATCGTCTTGTCGTCCGCGGGCTCGTCCGCGATCGCGGTCGAGCGCCGCTTGGAGATCACCACAGCAGCGACGATCACCGCGAGCGCCACCACCGCGATGCCGATCCGCACCGCCGGGTTGGCCGCCTCGCCGACGGCGAAGTAGACCACTGCCGGCGCGATCAGCACCGACACCAGGTTCATCACCTTCAGCAGCGGGTTGATCGCCGGACCGGCGGTGTCCTTGAACGGGTCGCCGACGGTGTCACCGATGACCGTCGCCGCGTGCGCCTCGGACCCCTTGCCGCCGTGGTAGCCGTCCTCCACCAGCTTCTTGGAGTTGTCCCAGGCACCACCCGAGTTGGCCAGGAAGATGGCCATCAGGGTGCCGGTGGCGATGGCACCCGCCAGGTACCCGGCCAGCGGACCGACGCCCAGGCCGAACCCGACCGCGATCGGGGCCAGCACCGCCAGCAGACCCGGAGTGGCCAGCTCGCGCAGCGAGTCGCGGGTGCAGATGTCGACCACCCGGCCGTACTCCGGGCGCTCCGAGCCGTCCATGATCCCCGGCTTGTCCTTGAACTGGCGCCGCACCTCGTAGACCACGGCACCGGCCGCGCGGGACACGGCGTTGATCGCCAGACCGGAGAACAGGAACACGACCGCGGCACCGATGACCACGCCCACCAGGACGTTCGGCGCGTAGACGAAGAACTCCGAGATGGAGAGCTCGCCGGCCACGTCGTCCAGCGCGGCGCCGATGGCGTCGGTGTAGGAACCGAACAGCGCCGTCGCCGCCAGCACCGCCGTGGCGATGGCGATGCCCTTGGTGATCGCCTTGGTGGTGTTGCCCACCGCGTCCAGCTCGGTGAGGATCTTCGCGCCTTCGCCCTCGACGTCACCGGACATCTCCGCGATGCCCTGCGCGTTGTCGCTGACGGGGCCGAAGGTGTCCATCGCGACGATGACGCCGACGGTGGTCAGCAGACCGCAACCGGCCAGCGCGATCGCGAACAGCGCCACCGGCAGCGAACCGGACAGCAGGAACGCGCCGAACACGGCCGCGGCGATGACCGCCGCGGTGTAGACGGCGGACTCGAAGCCGACCGACAGACCGGTCAGGATCACCGTGGCCGCACCGGTCAGCGACGACTTGCCGACGTCCTGGACCGGGCGGTGCTCGGTGGCGGTGAAGTAGCCGGTCAGCTTCAGGATGACCACGGCGAGCAGGATGCCGATGACCACGGCCATCAGCGCGACCAGCGCGGGGCTGCCCGGGGTGGCGCGCACCTCCTCCGACACACCGGTGAGCTCGGTGAAGGTGCTGGGCAGGTACAGCATCGCGGCGATCGCGCACAGCACCGCCGAGATCCCGGCCGAGATGTAGAACGAGCGGTTGATCGCCGTCAGCGCGCTCTCGCCCGCGCGGGCCTTGGTGATGTAGACGCCGACGACCGCGGTGAGCACACCGATCGCGGGCACGATCAGCGGGAACAGCAGCCCGTGCCCGCCGAAGGCGGCGGTGCCCAGGATCAGCGAGGCCACCAGCGTCACCGCGTAGGACTCGAACAGGTCCGCGGCCATGCCCGCGCAGTCACCCACGTTGTCGCCGACGTTGTCGGCGATGGTGGCGGCGTTGCGCGGGTCGTCCTCGGGGATGTTCTGCTCGACCTTGCCGACCAGGTCGGCACCGACGTCGGCGGCCTTGGTGAAGATGCCGCCGCCGACTCGCATGAACATCGCCAGCAGCGCGGCGCCGAAGCCGAAGCCCTCCAGCACGCGCGGAGCACCGCCCGCGTAGACCAGCACCACGAGAGCGGCGCCGAACAGGCCGAGGCCGACGGTCATCATGCCGACCACGCCACCGGTGCGGAACGCCACGCGCATCGCCTTCTCGCGGCCCTCACCGGGCTCGCGGGCCGCGGCGGCCACGCGCACGTTCGCGCGGGTGGACAGCCACATGCCGAGGTACCCGATGGCGGCTGAGAACGCGGCGCCGAACAGGAAGAACACGGATCGGCCGATGCGCTCGCCGATGGTCTCGGCGGGCAGCGCGAACAGCACCAGGAACACCACGACCGCGAAGATCGCCAAGGTGCGGAACTGCCTGTTCAGGTACGCCGACGCGCCTTCCTGCACGCCCTTGGCGATGTCCTGCATCTTCGCGGTGCCCTGCCCTGCGGCGAGCACCTCCTTGATCAGGACGTAGCCGAAGGCCAGGGCGGCCAGGGCGATGACCATCACGGCACCGACCACTGCGTAGTCGACGCCTGCGAGCTCGATTCCGGTGGCTTGCTGGGCGAGGTCCATCCGGGTTTGCGAGCTCGGTGGTGCAGCGCCCTGGGCCCAGCCGTGCTGGACCGGGGTGAGCAGGGACATCCGTCCTCCTGGGTTGTGCTCGGTTCTCACACCGGCGGCCCCGCACGCTCTTACCGGGCCCCGATGCGCGGTAGGCGGCCCCGCCCGGTACGGCCTGTGATCGTTCGATGGCCGTCCGTGGCGACGTCGTGGATCAGGAGTCTATTCAGACCCCAAGTGGCTTACCTCACGGTGTGATACGCAACTCGTCTCGACGTGCAGATCTGTTACCGAATAATCGATCCAGAGAGGTACTTGATCCCCTGTTCGGACATATTTCGATTTGGACCGATCGGGTGACATGAGGTATGGCGTGTCGCAATGGGATCCGCAGGGACCCCGTCCGCCTCCCGTAACACGCTCCGAAGTTGCCCCGAAGGTGGAACATCAGCCGACTCGCGGAGGGGAACACCTGTGCGGGCGCGGATCAGAGCTGTGCAAGGCTGAACGACGTGCGCGAGGAGGACAAGGGACAGCGGCTGCTCCGCCGCGTCGTCGCCGGGATCCCGGCCGACGAGTCGCCCGTGACGCACGTCGAGCACCGGTCGGCCCGGCCCGCCCAGACCGCCGACTGGCCGAAGTGGGCACCGCCCCGGCTCGTCGAGGCGTTCCAGGCGCGCGGTGCGGACGAGCCGTGGATCCACCAGGTCGAGGGCGCCGAAGCGGTGCACGACGGCGAGAACGTCGTCGTCGCCACCGGCACCGCGTCCGGGAAGTCGCTGGTCTACCAGCTGCCGGTGATCTCGCAGCTGCTCGCCGACCCCAAGTCCACCGCGCTGTACCTCTCCCCCACCAAGGCGCTGGCCGCCGACCAGCTGCGCAGCATCTCCGAGCTGGAGCTCCCCGAGCTCCGCGCGGTGAGCTACGACGGCGACACCCCGCAGGCCGAGCGGGACTGGGCGCGCCAGCACGGGCGGTGGATCTTCACCAACCCCGACATGCTGCATTTCGGCGTGCTGCCGTCGCACGGGCGCTGGGCGCACTTCTTCCGCAGGCTCACGCACGTCGTGATCGACGAGTGCCACACCTACCGAGGCGTGTTCGGCTCGCACGTCGCACTGCTGCTGCGCAGGCTCCGGCGGATCGCCAACCGCTACGGCTCGGACCCGGTCTTCGTGCTGGCCTCGGCCACCGTGTCGGACCCCGCCGAGCTCGCCGAACGGCTGACCGGCGCCCGCTGCCGGGCGATCACCGAGGACGGTTCGCCACGAGGGGCGCGCACCGTCGCGCTCTGGGAACCGCCGCTGCTGGACGACCTCGTCGGTGAGAACGGCGCCCCGGTCCGCCGCAACGCCGGCTCCGAGGCCGCGCGGATCCTGACCGAGCTGGTCATCGAGGACGCGCGCACTCTGGCCTTCATCCGATCCCGGCGCGGTGTCGAACTCGCCGCGCTCGCCGCGCGACGCGCGCTGTCCGAGGTGGACTCCTCGTTGCCGGACCGGGTCTCCGCCTACCGCGGCGGATATCTGCCCGAGGATCGCCGCGAACTGGAACGGTCGCTGCTGACCGGGGAACTGCGAGCCGTGGCCACCACCAACGCGCTGGAGCTCGGGGTCGACATCTCCGGTCTCGACGCCGTGGTCGTCGCCGGGTACCCGGGCACCCTCGCCTCGTTCTGGCAGCAGGCCGGACGCGCCGGGCGCGACGGGGACGGCGCGCTGGTGGTCTTCGTGGCGCGCGACGACCCGCTGGACACCTACCTCGTGCACCACCCGCCCGCCGTGCTGTCCCGGCCGGTCGAGGCGACCGTGCTCGACCCGGCCAACCCGTACGTGCTGGAACCGCACCTGGCCTGCGCCGCGGCAGAGCTACCGCTGACCGAGGAGTCGTTCGAGATCTTCGGCGGCGAAGCCGCGCAGCGGGCGGTCGAGGCGCTGACCGCCGACGGCGTGCTGCGGCGACGCCCGCACGGCTGGTTCTGGACCGCCCGAGAACGGCCGCACCGCAACGTCGAGCTGCGCGGCTCAGGCGGTCCGCCGATCGCCGTCGTCGAAGGCGAATCCGGCCGCATGCTCGGCACGGTGGACCCCGATTCCGCCTGCTCGACAGTGCACCCGGGAGCGGTGTACCTGCATCGCGGCGAGTCCTTCGTCGTCGACGAGCTCGACCTCGACGCGGCCATCACGCTGGTCCACGAGGAGAGCCCGGACTGGACGACCTCGCCGCGCAACGACGTGGACATCTCCGTGCTGCGCACCGTCGAGAGCCACGACACCGGTGCCGGGGTCACGGTGCACCTGGGCGAGGTGGAAGTGACCTCGCAGGTCGTCGGTTACCTGCGGAAACGACCGACCGGCGAGGTGCTGGACCAGGTTCCGCTGGACCTGCCCGCGCAGACGCTGCGCACCCGCGCCGTCTGGTACACGGTCGGTCAGGACTTGTTGATGGGCAGCGCGCCGGGGGGCGCCGGGCTGGAACCGGCGCGCATCCCCGGCGCGCTGCATGCCGCCGAGCACGCGGCGATCGGCCTGCTACCGCTGTTCGCGACCTGCGATCGATGGGACATCGGCGGGGTCTCAACCGCTCTGCACGCCGACACCGGGGAGGCAACGGTGTTCGTGCACGACGGCCATCCGGGTGGAGCCGGATTCGCCGACCGCGGTTTCGCCGCATTGGTCCCATGGCTGGCCGCGACGCGGGAAGCGATCGCTTCCTGCGACTGCCCGGCCGGATGCCCGTCCTGCGTTCAGTCGCCAAAGTGCGGGAATGGCAACGAACCGCTGGACAAGGCAGGGGCGGTGGCTGTTCTCGATGCGGTTTCGGCCGTGCTTCGGGGGTAGCACCGGCGGTCCGGGTGGGCCGCCCGACCGGGCACGATGAGCACTTGGGCTGGCTGGTGCGTGCTCGCGGGAATCTCGTGACCGGTCGGGCCGGGGAGCCCTGGGCGCGGAAACCGGGCCCGTTCGGTGCGTCACGGCCGCAGGATCACCTGCTCGCTGCGAGAACCTCCGCCACGTTCTCCGGTTGGTCGATCTCCAGTGCGGTCCGGAGCGCGTCCTGGACGAACTCCGGGCTGGGCAGCTGCCAAGCGCACACCTCGGGCTTGACCCTCCAGTGCACCGCACCGCCGGGGTAGACCGACGGTGGCAGCGGAACCCAACTCCCCTTGCCGTGCAAGCGGATTCCGCTCTGCTCGGCCAGCTCGCCGTTGAGCCGACCCCCAGGGGACATCAGGAAGAACCAGCTGCCGGTCGGGGTCGCCACGATCGGCACCGGGAATCCGCCGGCGCGCAGCACCTTCGCGGCCCGCCTGCCGATCGCGATGTCGACCTCGATGGCGTCGGCCTGGAAACCGGTGGCGAGCAGCAGGTTGTAGGGGTGCTCGTCCCACCAGGCCATGACCTCGTGCAGGTCCGCCCCCAGACCGTCCTGCCAGTCGGCCCGCACGGGGGTCGGGCCGTGCAGCTGGCGGCCTCGGCGACCGAGCCACTCACCATCTCGGGGGAAGGTTCCGGGCAACACCGACCAACCACGCGACGCGAAGTCGATTGCCTGCACTCGCAGGTCGATCCGGCTGCTGGTCAGCCCGGCCGGGTGGGCCGGGACGCCGCGGAAGGCGCTCTGCCACCTCTCCGCAGACCATTGCATCTGTCTCCGCCTCCTCGTTCAGGGTGAGCGGCGTCGTGCGCCTTGAGATCGACCGGCCGGGTTTCGGGGTTCCGGCCGATCCCCCGACCTCCTTGTCGGGTGGACCTCGGTTCGTGGCGAACCTGGGCTCGCCGCTCACACATTCAAAGAAACGTCATCCAGCCCCGGGGCGTACAGACCCGGTGCGACGACCGGTCGTTCGGCGACGATGAACGTGAAAGATCCAACACACGCGCTGAAAGCTCAGTACCGGCGCCGGTGGCGCTTCGCCGACCGCTCCGCTGCCCGCCGGACCGCTCGCCGACCGCTCGTCGTACTGCCCGCGTAATACGCGCGGCTCAACCGGGGGCCGGTCCGGCGCGAGCCCGTGCGCTCGGAGGGTGCCGTCCGGCCAGCGGTCCGGGCAGCTCTCCCGCCACCTCGATGCGGACCTCTCGACCGGTCAGGGTGCAGGTGAGCAGGCGCGTCCGCATTTCGCCGGTCACCCGTCGGGCCTGCGCGCAGGCGAGTTCGGGTCCACCGATCACGTGAGCCGCAGCGGCCAGCGCCGCCAGATCGGCGGCGCCTTCGGCCCGCTGCCGGGCGGCGGTGGCGGCGCCGAGCTGCACGAGCCACCCGAGCAGCACCAGCACGACCAGTGACAGCACCGCGGCGAGCACCGTCGCTGAACCGCGGTCGTTCATCCGCCCTCCCCGGGTTCGAGGATCGCGACGGCGTCGGCGCGCAGCCAGTGCGCGCTGACGATCACCTCAACCTGGTCGCCGCGGATCACGTGGGCGTAGTGCGCGCCGACGGGCGCGATGGCGCGCACCGCCCGCTCCGCCCGGGGCGCGTCTCCCCGGGCGAGCAGGCGGGCGGCCTCGACCGCGGCGTCCTCGCAGCGGAGCTGGCCCAGCACCGCCATCCCGCCGACCAGCAGCAACCCGAAGACGGCGACCAGCGAGCAGATGCCCAGCGCCGCCTCGACGGTCACCGAGCCCCGGTCGTTCACGTCCCCGCTCCCTGCAAGCCCCGCTGGATGAGGCCGGTCAGCGCTTCTTCGACCGAGCCGCTGGTCACCACGGCGTAGAGGGTGGTCGCGAAGGCCACGGCCGCGAGCGTGCCGACCGCGTACTCCGCCGTGGACATGCCGTCGTCGCCGGTCAGCGCCGCCCGCAGGCGTCGGATGAGGTTCCGCATCGTCTTCTCCTCGTGTCTACAGTGGATTGATCGGGATCCGGTCGAACATGCCGAGCACGACCGGGAGCACTCCCAGGCACAGGAACGCGGGCAGGAAGCACAGCCCCAGCGGTGCCGAGATCCACACGGCACCGCGCTGAGCCCGCACCTCCGCCAGCTCGGAGCTGCGCGCCCGCGCGCGGTCGGCGAGCTCGGCCGCCACGTCGGCGAGCGCGCTGCCGGTGCGCGCGGTCCTCCGCGCCGCGCGGGCGAGTTCGGCCGTGTCCGGGTCGCGCAGCGCCGGTTCCCACCCGGCAGCGGCGTCCGAGCCGAGGGCGAGGTGGTCGGCGACCTCGGTCAGCGTCCGCCGGGCGGTGCCGCCGACCTCGACCGCCACAGCGCGCACGATCACCGGCACCGGCAGCCCGGCCCGCATCCCCGCCGCCAGCAGGTCCCACCCGGCGGCGAGCACCAGCGGGTCGGCCCGCTCCTCGCGACGGGGACGCGGTGCCGCCGGTGGGCTCCGACGCAGACCCAGCCGGTGGCGGGTCGGGGCGACGGGGACCAGCAGCACGGCCACGGCCGCGGTGAGCAGCGCGAACACCTGGCTCATGTCCGCACCACCGACCTCGTCAGCCGCGAGCTCCACAACACCCCGGCGATCAGCAGGGCGGTCCCGACGAGCAGGAGCAGCTGACCGGCGGGACCGCTGCCGAACACCGCGAGCGGCGAGGCACCGGCGGCCTGCCCGAAGCCCAGCCCGAGCACCGGCAAACCGGTGAGCACTCCCGCCGTGGCACGCGGGCCGGCCATCTTCGCGCTGACCTCGCGGCGGAAGGCGGTGCGCCGCTCGACGTCGCGGCGCAGGCAGTCCAGCAGTTCCGCCAGCGCGACGCCGTGCCGTTCGGCCAGGTCCCAGGCCCGGGTCAGCCGTCGCACCGGCGCGCGTGGTCGTCCCGCCAGCGCGGACACGTCGCCGCCGAGCCGGGCGGTCGCCGCCAGGTCCCGGAAGAGCACGGTGACGCCCGGACCAGCTTCGGCGGCGGCGCCTTCGGCCGCGTTGGCCGGGTGCGCGCCCGCGCGCAGCTGCGCGACCAGCAGCCGCATCGCCTCGGCGAACTCGTCGTCGAGCGCGAGTTCCCGCCGCTCGTCACCTTTTTCGCGGACGTGCCTGCCCGCGAGCAGGGTCAGCGCGATCGCCGCGCACGAGCCCGCCGGACCCGCGACGGCGAATCCGGCGATACCGGTCGCCACCGGCAGCAGGCGTTTCGGCCTCGGCAACCTCAGCGGTGCGCGCCTGACTCCGGGGAGCCGGTGGCGGGTGGTGAGCGCGGGCCAGCACAGCAGTCCGGTCGCGGCGAGCAGGGCGCTCACGATCAGCACGGGAGCGCACCTCCCCTGGACTCCAGCAACGCCGCCAATTCCTCGCGGCCCACGTCCCAACCGGTTTCGCGCTCCCAGGCCGGCCGCACCGTCACCTGTTCTCCGGACCGGTGCAGCACCCCGATCGCGGCGAGGCGTCTGCGGCGCACCTGCAGCACGACCTGCACGGCGGCGGCGAGCTGGCTGTGCAGGGCATCGCGGGACAGCCCGCCGAGCGCGGCCAGCGCCTCCATCCGGGCGGGCACCTCGCGCGGCGAGTTGGCGTGCAGCGTGCCGCCGCCTCCGTCGTGCCCGGTGTTGAGCGCGGCGAGCAGCTCGCGCACCTCCGCACCGCGCACCTCGCCGACGACCAGGCGGTCCGGCCGCATCCGGAGCGCTTGCCGCACCAGCTCGCGGACGCCGATCTCACCCGCGCCTTCCACGTTCGGCGGCCTGGTCAGCAGTCGCACCACGTGCGGGTGCCGGGGACGCAGCTCCGCCGCCTCCTCGACGCATACGATCCGCTCGCGGTGCCCGACCTCGCCGAGCATCGCCGCGAGCAGCGTCGTCTTGCCGCTGCCGGTTCCGCCGATGATCAGGAACGCGAGCCTGCGCGCCACGATCTCGCGCAGCACGGCGGCGCTGCGCTCGTCGAAGGTGCCCGCCCGCTGCAACGCCACGAGGTCGTGCGCGGCCGGACGCAGCACCCGCAGCGAGATGCAGGTCCCGTCCCCGGCGACCGGTGGGAGCACCGCGTGCAGCCGAACCGAGCGGGTGCCGCGCTGCGGCATCCAGGCGTCGACCCACGGCTGGGCGTCGTCGAGCCGGCGCCCGGTGGACATCGCCAGGCGCTGCGCGAGACGGCGCACGGAGTCCTCGTCGGCGAAGCGCACCGGCGCGGGCCGCAGCCCGTCGCCCCGGTCGACCCACACCTTCTCCGGCGCGGTGACCAGCACGTCGCAGGTCGCCGGATCGTCCAGCAGCGGGTCCAGCACTCCCGCACCGGAGAACTCCTGCTGGACGACGCGCAGCGCGGTGAGCACGTCGGCGTCGGCGACCAGCCCGCCGGACTCGGCGCGGACCGCCTCGGCAACGGCTGCCGGGTTCAGCGGCGAGCCGTTGACCACCAGTCGATTCCGCACCCGCGCCAGCAGTTCCCGATCCACGGACATCACGGACCTTCCCTTCCACCGGCCGAAAACGGCAGGACGGCATGGCCGATCGAGCGGGATCGGCCTGGGTTCAACGGGGGTTCAGCGCGGTACCGGCGACTCCGACGAGGCGAGCTCGGCGAGCACCGCACCGGCCGCTGCGGCCAGCGGGCTGCGGCGGTGCAGCACGGAGACGAGGTCACCGCGGTCGACGGCGGCGGGCAGGCGCGGCTGTGGTCGCATCGTGGCGAGCACCGGCGCGCCGGCGGCCCGCGCTACGTCGCGCGGTCTCAAGCCGCCCGGGGAAGGTCCGCGCACGACCAGCCGCACCCGGCATCCCGCGCGTTCGGTCACCGCGGCGACGACGCGCGCCGCCGCCGCGCACGCGCGCACCTCCGCGGGCACGACGACGACCACGAGCTCGGCGTCACCGAGCACCGACTCGTCGGAGTCACCCGGTGCCGGGCAGCGCGGCAGGTCGCACACCACGGTCGCGCCGGAGCGGCGACCGGCTCCGAGCACCGCACGCACGCCTTCCGGCGTCAGTCCGCTCGGCGTGCGGTCCCGGTCGCAGGCGAGCACTGCCAGTTCGCCGCGCCCGACCCGCTTCTTCGGCAGCGCCTCGCGCAGCGCTCCGGCACCGAGCCGCCCGGTGCCGACCGACAGACCTGACCAGCGCACGCCCTCGTCGCGCTCCATGCCCGCGGCGAGGTCGAGGCCGCCGCCGAACGGGTCGCAGTCGACCAGCAGCGACCGCCCGCCGGAGCGGGCGGCGACCACCGAGGCTGCGGTGGCCAACGCCGAAGCACCGGCACCACCGCATCCGCCGAGCACGGCCAGCACGCGGCCCTCGCCGACCGGTGCGTCCGCGGCGTCGGTCAGCAGCTCGATCAGCTCGTGCTCGTCCGAGGGCAGGGTCAGCACCCGCTCGGCGCCGATGTCGAACGCGGTCCGCCACAGGCGCTCACCGGTCGTCCGGCAGATCAGGGCGACACCGCGTCTGCGCGGCAGGCCGTGGGTGGCGCACGCGGCGGCGGTCGGCTCGTCGAGCAGCACCAGCGGCGCCGCGCGCCACGCCGCGGGAAGCAGCCGTGGCGCGCGCTCGATCGCTCCGCCGGAGGCCGCGGCCAGCCGCGAGACCTCCTCCGCCAGTTCGGCGTCGCGCACCACCAGCAGCGGACGCGCGGTCTCGGGGGTGGGCGAGTGTGCTGCCGCGGGCATGACGGGCTCCCTGGATCAGGACTTTTCGGAGGAAAACCACTTCCGCATAGGCTGGAAGAAGGAGCGTTGTGCCACGAATGGCCGCTCGTTATCCAAAGTGACCGGAGGTGCTGCCGACTGCCAAGCGATTTCTGAAATCTGTGGATGAACCCGTTCGCTGTGGATAACTCGTCTTCCCCGAAAGAGTCACACAGGGGATGCATAAGAAATGAAGGCAGTTCACATTTCGCTCGCCCGAAGACTGTTGCGCGAGCACGAACTTCGCGCAGGTGGGAGCATCGGAATACGAGACGACCCCCGCCAGGGGGGAGGGGCGGGGGTCGTCGTAGTTCAGCTCCGGGGGGTCGAGCTGAACTGGTCCGGACTTGCCGGACTCCCCACACTGTATCCCGCAGATCCCTAGTAATGCCTCCCGTCCATTTGAGGGAACGTCTTTGCTCTCAGTGCCCGACAAACTGCCCCTACCCATTCATTCGTGGCAGAAAAACCATCCCGGACGGCGAGCAACCTTCCGACAACCACACGGTGTGTGAAAAATCGCCCTCCCCAAGCAGCCCACCGGACAAACAGCCCAGGATCGTGCGCACATGACCGGAACCAGCCTGGAAATGCCACGTCGACGCGACTCGTATGCTGTCGGCGTGACTGAGCCCGCGAACCCCGCCGCCGCTTCCGGACGCCGGGTGGCCGCGTTCTTCGACCTGGACAAGACGATCATCGCCAAGTCGAGCACGCTCGCCTTCAGCCGCCCGTTCTTCCAGGAAGGGCTGATCAACCGCCGAGCGGTGCTCAAGAGCGCCTACGCGCAGTTCGTCTTCATGCTCGCCGGCGCCGACGCCGACCAGATGGACCGGATGCGCGCGCACATCACGTCGCTGTGCACGGGCTGGGACATCGACCAGGTCAACGCGATCGTCGAGGAGACCCTCCACGACATCGTCGACCCGCTCGTCTACAAGGAAGCCACCCAGCTCATCACCGACCACCAGGACCAGGGCCACGAGATCGTCGTGCTGTCGGCCTCGGGCCAGGAGGTCGTCGCCCCCATCGCCAAGCTCCTCGGCGCCGATCACTGGTCCGGCACGCGCATGGTCGTCTCCGAGGGCCGCTACACCGGCGAGGTCGACTTCTACTGCTCCGCCGAGAACAAGGCGGTCGCGGCCCGCGAACTCGCCGAGAAGTACGACTACGACCTCGGCGAGTGCTACGCCTACTCCGACTCGGTCACCGACATGCCGCTGCTCGAAGCCGTCGGGCACCCGACCGTCGTCAACCCGGACCGGGGCCTGCGCAAGGAGGCCGTCCAGCGCGGCTGGCCCTCGCTGGCCTTCGAGCACCCCGTCTCGCTGCGCGCTCGCATCCCCACCCCGTCCCGCGCCGCCGTCACCGCGGCGGGTGTCGGGCTCAGCGCCGTGGCCGCCGCCGGCGCGACGTGGTGGGGCGTGCGCGCCTGGCGTCGCAGACGGTGACCGGGAGCGCTGGTAGATCCCTCCTCGGTTCGCCCCGAAGGACCCTTGCAGTGACGGGCATCACGGTCTACAAAGGGAAGTGCGGACCCTGTTTGGCCAGGGACGTTGTGGAGGAGAAACAGCGTCCACCCCTCTCAGGCTCCGCGCGCGAGACTTGGAGCACCCACGCGTCGCCGCAGATAAGGCTGTCGTGCACAGGGTTGCGTCACGGGACGCCGGACGCCTAGCCCAAAAGTTACGACGAACAGCACGCTTGGTAACCCAAGAGCTCGCGCAGAGAGGGCGGCGCCCACCACGGGCGCCGCTCTTTTGTGCCCTCCAGGCGAGCGACGAAATCGGCTTCCGCTCGCCGCATCTCACCGAGGGCGGTCGCGCACATCCCGCAACGCCGCAGGAATCAACGATCGGATCAGTCCGGATCGTTGACCTCCCCTTTTCCTGTGAGTAATTTCCTCATTTGTCCGCGTTTGTGGTGAACAGTTTCCGCCTGGTGCAGGGAGGCCGATGTGGCCCTGAAGACTCGAACCCGACGCGCCGTCGTCGCGTTGAGCGCGCTGGCCGTGGGGGCCGCCGCGCTGACCACCACCGGGAGCGCTCTGGAACCTCGGGCTCAGACCGCCGACGAGCTGCTCCGGGAGATGACCCTGGAGGAGAAGGTGGGGCAGCTGTTCGTCACCTACGCCTACGGCCGCACCGCGGACACGCCCGACCCGGTCAACCGGGAGGAGTTCGGCGTCGACACCCCGGCGCAGGTGGTGCAGAAGTACCACCTCGGCGGGATCATCCACTTCACCTGGTCCAACAGCCTCTACGACCCGAAGCAGATCGCCGAGCTGTCCAACGGGCTGCAGACCGCCGCGACGAGTTCGGGCGCGCAGGTGCCGCTGCTGATCTCCACCGACCAGGAGCAGGGCCAGGTCACCCGGATCACCGAGCCCGTCACGCAGCTGCCCGGCAACATGGCGCTCGGCGCCGGCCGCAGCCCGCAGGACGCCGAGCGCGCGGCGGCCATCACCGGCCAGGAACTGCGCGCCATGGGCCTGAACATGAACTTCGCACCCAGCGGTGACGTCAACGTCAACCCCGCCAACCCGGTGATCGGCGTCCGCTCGTTCTCCTCCGACCCGACGCTGGCCGCGCAGTTCACCGCGGCCCAGGTGCGCGGTTACGAAGACGCCCAGGCCGCCGGTGAAGGCGTTTCGGCCTCGGTGAAGCACTTCCCGGGGCACGGCGACACCAACACCGACAGCCACACCGCGCTGCCGGTCATCGAGCACGACAGGCAGCAGTGGGAGCAGCTGGACGCGCCGCCGTTCAAGGAAGCGATCGCGGCCAACACCGACTCGGTGATGAGCGCCCACATCGTGGTCCCCAAGCTCGACGACTCCGGGCAGCCGGCCACGCTGGCTCCGAAGGTGCTCACCGGCATGCTGCGCCAGGAGCTCGGCTACCAGGGCGTGGTGTTCACCGACTCGCTGCAGATGGAGGGCGTCCGCCAGCAGCACCCGGACTCCGAGATCCCGGTGCTCGCGCTGCAGGCGGGCGCTGACGTGATGCTGATGCCGCAGAACCTGCAGGTCGCCATCGACGGCGTGATCGCGGCCGTCCACGACGGGCGGCTCACCGAGCAGCGCATCGACGAGAGCGTCTCGCGGGTCCTCAAGCTCAAGGAAGGCCGGGGCGTGCTGGCCAACCCGTTCGTCGACGTGTCCAAGGTGGACTCGATCGTCGGCAACCAGCAGCACCTCGCCGACGCCCAGCGGATCACCGACCGCAGCACGACGCTGCTGCGCAACGACGCCGCGCTGCCGCTGAAGTCGCCCGGCAAGGTGTTCGTGACCGGCGCCAGCGAGAAGGGCACCAAGGCGCTGTCCGACTCGGTGCGGGCGCGCGGACCGCAGAGCTCCGCGCTGGCCACCGGCACCAAGCCGACGCAGGAGCAGATCGCCCAGGCCGTCGAGCAGGCCAAGGCCCACGACGTCGCGGTGGTGCTCACCAGCGCCGCCTGGAACCCCGACAACGCCGGACAGCTGGACCTCGTGCGCGCGCTGCAGGCCACCGGCAAGCCCGTGGTGGCCGTGGCCGTGCGCGACCCGTACGACGCCGCCCACGTCGACGTGCCCGCCTGGATCGCCAGCTACTCCGACAAGCCGGTCGCCATGGAATCGGTCGCCAAGGTCCTCTTCGGCGAGACCACGCCCGCGGGCAAGTTGCCGGTCCCGGTGCCCGAGCCTGGTAAGCCTGGAACCGACAGGTATCCCTTCGGCTTCGGTTTGGCCTGGTGAACAGCATGAGCGGTATCGGCAGGCGGCGTTTCCTCACCGCCTCGGCCCTGGCGGTCCCGGCCGTCGGCGTGGCGTCCAGCTCCGCCTGCGCGGCCAAGCCCGCGCAGGTCGCGCCCGGTGCGGTGCGCACCGGCGCGGACGTGCTGGCGAGCAGGGACTTCTCGGACCTCGCCGGGCACCGCCTCGGCATCGTCACCAACCCGACGGGCGTGCTGTCCACGCTCGATCACCTGGTGGACGTGATGCACGCGGGCGGCAAGGTCGACATCGCGGCGGTGTTCGGGCCCGAGCACGGGTTCCGCGGCACGTCGCAGGCCGGCGGGTCCGAGGGCGACTACCGCGATCCGCGCACCGGGTTGCCGGTCTACGACGCCTACGGCGCCGACGCGGCCAAGCTCGCCGAGCTGTTCCGCAAGGCCGGTGTCGAGCAGGTCGTCTTCGACATCGCCGACGTCGGCGCCCGCTTCTACACCTACATCTGGACGATGTACACGGCGATGCAGGCCGCGCAGCAGCTCGGCCTGGGCTTCACCGTGCTGGACCGGCCGAACCCGGTCGGCCCGCTGGTCGCCGGACCGCAGCTGGACCCGCGGTTCGCCTCCGGCGTCGGTGAGCTGCCGATCGTGCAGCAGCACGGCATGACCGTCGGCGAGCTGGCGCGGCTGTTCGACCGCGTTCACCTGCCCTCGCCGCTGCCGCAGCTCAACGTGATCCGCGTCGAGGGCTGGCAGGGACGCACCGCCGACACCGGCCTGCCGTGGGTTCCGCCGAGCCCCAACATGCCCACCCCGGACACCGCGGCGGTGTACCCGGGAACCGGGTTGTTCGAGGGCACGACGTGGTCCGAGGGGCGCGGCACGACGCGTCCGTTCGAGATCATCGGGGCGCCGGGCGTCGACTGGAAGTGGGCCGAGGAGCTCAACGGGCTGGGCATCGAGGGCGTGCGGTTCCGCGAGACCTACTTCGTCCCGACGTTCTCCAAGCACGCCGAGCAGCCCTGCGGTGGCGTGCAGCTGCACCGCACGGGTGATCTCGACCCGATCCACGTCGCCGTTGCGATGTTGGTCACAGCCCGACGGCTCTATCCCCAGCTCTTCTCCTGGCGGGAGGATGGGATGGTCGACAAGTTGTCCGGCTCGGACCGGCTGCGCGGCATGGTGGACGCGGGCGCCGGCGTTGGCGAGATCACCGATTCGTGGCGGCAGGACGTCGTCGACTTCCGCCGGCATCGCGATCCCTACCTGCTGTACCGCTGAGGGGGCTTTGGATGGGCAAGACCGTGCTGGCGGCCGTGGCGCTGCTGTCACTGACCGCGCTGGGCGGCTCGGCCGTGGCCGCGCAGGGACGGGCGGCAGGGCACTTCGACCGTCCCCAGGACGGCTTCGCGCCCGCCGAAACGCTGCTGCAGGACGGCACGCCCTTGGGCATCGGACTCGACCCGAAGCCGATCGACGACGCGTGGCGGCAGCTCGCGGCGTGGACCGAGAAGACTCCTGACCTCGAACACCCGATGTACGCCGGTGCCGTGGGTCTGCTCGCGCACGACGGCGTGGTCGTCAGCCGCTCCGCCACCGGCGAGCAGCTGCGCTACGCCGACGGCAAGGGCACCGAGCTCCCCGCGCAGGACCAGGAACCGATGCGCGCCGACACGATCTTCGACGTCGCCTCGATCAGCAAGCTGTTCACCTCGATCACCGCGCTGCAGCTCGTGGACGACGGGAAGATCTCGCTGGACGATCCGGTCGCCGAGCACCTGCCGGAGTTCGCGGTCAACGGCAAGCAGGGCATCACCGTCGAGCAGCTGCTCACCCACACCTCCGGGCTGCAGGCCGAGGTGCAGCTGTGGAAGCTGCCGCCGGAGCAGCGCATCCCGTCGGTCATGGCGTTGACCCCCGAGCGCCCGCCGGGCACGAACTACGAGTACTCCGACCCGAACATGATCACCCTCGGCGTGCTGGTCGAGCGGGTCACCGGGCACCCGCTGGACCAGGTCGTCCAGGAGTGGATCACCAGGCCGCTGGGCATGCCCGACACCGGCTACAACCCGCCGGCGTCGAAGCTGCACCGCATCGCGGCCACCGAGTTCCAGGCCGACCCGCCGCGCGGCATGGTGCGCGGCCAGGTGCACGACGAGAACGCCTGGTCGCTGGGCGGCGTGGCCGGTCAAGCCGGTGTCTTCTCGACCGCCGACGACCTCGCGAAGCTCGGGCAGGCGCTGCTCAACGGCGGGACCTACGGCGGCACCCGGATCCTCTCCGAGCGCACCGTCGAGAAGATGCTGACCGACTTCAACACCGAGTTCCCCGGCAACTCGCACGGGCTCGGGTTCGAGCTCGACCAGCGCTGGTACATGGCCGGGCTCAGCGCCCCGCGCACCGCCGGGCACACCGGCTACACCGGGACATCGCTGGTCATCGACCCGGCGTCGCGGTCGGTGGCGGTGCTGCTGACCAACCGCGTGCACCCGTCGCGCGAGTGGGGCTCCAACAACCGCGCCCGCCAGGCCCTGGCCCAGAGCATGGCCCGCGCGCTGGCGGTCTTCCCCCGCCACGGCCGCGCGTCGTTCCACGCGCCCGGGACGGCGACGCTGACCAGCGTGCCGCTGGGCCCGGCGGACGGGCCGCTGGAGGTGTCCTTCGACGCCTTCGTCGACACCCAGCAGGACGCCGACGGCACCGACGCGCTCACCGTCGAGTCCAGCTCGGACGGGGTGAACTGGCGGCCGGTGCCGCTGACCGCGTCCGGTCCCGGCGCCCCGGAAGGCCCGCAGCCCGGGCTGGCGGGTTCGGGGCACCGCGCCTGGTGGAAGGTCAACGGCGAGGTTCCCGCCGAGCCGGGCAAGAAGGTCCAGCTGCGCTGGCGCTACAACGTCGACGCCCAGTACGAGGGCCGCGGGGTCAACGTCGACGGCCTCAAGGCCACCGACGGCGACCGCACCCTGCTGGACTCCGAGCGCGACTCCACCGAGCTGCACCTCGACGGCTGGACCTCCACCCCGCGCTGACTCAGGACGCCGGTAGGACCAGAGCTCCGGTCTTGTCCGTCGTCAGGCACAACGAGCAGATGATCTTGCCCGGTTCCGCGCTGGCCAGCACGTCCGGCCGCTCGAACTCCTGCGAGCAGTAATCGCAGGTGTAGATCGTCGCGACGGGTGTGCCGTCGACGTCGAAGCGGGGTTCGGCGATGCCGTCATCGGTGCGGCGCAAGGCGAACCGGCCGCGGGTCGCGATCGCCATCACCGGAGTGAGCACGACCGCGATCACCACCGCCGCGATCGGCGAGTACGGCGCGACCGCCTCGCCGAAGGCGCCGAAGTACATCGCGATCGAGACGATCGCCGAGGTCAGGAAGGCCGTGACACCCACGGGGTTGACGGCGTGGAGCATGCCGCGCCGGAACTCCGGCTCCTTCGGCGACAGCTTCAGCAGGAACTTGTTGATCATGATGTCGGCGGCGACCGTGCACACCCATGCGATCGCGCAGTTGGCGTAGAAGCTCAGCACCGAGTTCAGGAAGGCGAACATGTCCGCCTCCATCAGGATCAGCGCGACGGTCAGGTTCGCCAGCACGAAAACGATCCGGCCCGGGTAGTGCTTGGTGATCCGGGTGAAGGAGTTCGTCCAGGTCAGCGAGCCCGAGTAGGCGTTGGTGACGTTGATCTTGACCTGGCTGAGCACCACCAGCACGACGGCCAGCGGGATCGCCAGCCACGCGGGCAGGAACAGCTCGTAGACGCCCATGAACTGCTGCACCGGCTCGGTCGCCGCAGCCCCGGCGACACCCATGATGAAGAACGCCAGGAACGCCCCCGTGGCCTGCTTGATCGCGCCGAACACGACCCACCCCGGACCTGCGACCAGCGTCGACAGCCACCAGGAGCGCTTGTTGACCTCGGTGCGCGGCGGCATGAACCGCAGGTAGTCGATCTGCTCGCCGATCTGAGCCATCAGCGACAGCGCCACGCCCGCGCCGAGCATGACCGACGCCGCGTTGAGCCCACCGCCCTCCTCGCCCGCGAAGGCCAGCCAGTCGCTCACCGAGCTCGGGTCGACGACCACCAGGTAGCCGATCGGTCCGACCATCAGCAGCAACCACAGCGGCGTCGTCCACACCTGGAGCCTGCTGAGCGCCTTCATGCCGTAGACGACCAGCGGCACGACGATCAGCGTGGTGATCAGGTAGCCCAGCCACAGCGGAACGCCCAGCCCGGCGTGCAGTCCCTGGGCCATGATCGCGCCTTCGGTGGCGAAGAAGATGAACGTGAAGCTGCCGAAGATCACGCTGGTCAGCACGGACCCGTAGTAGCCGAACCCGGCGCCTCGGGTGATCAGGTCGAGGTCGATGTTGTAGCGGGCGCCGTAGTAGGCCAGCGGCACACCCGTCACGAAGATGATCAGCGCGGCGACCAGGATCGCCACCAGGGCGTTGAGCGTGCCGTAGCTCAGGCCGATGCCCGCGCCGATCGAGAAGTCCGCGAGGTAGGCGATGCCGCCCAGCGCGGTCGTGGCCACCACGCCGGGCTTCCAGCGCCGGTAACTGCGCGGGGCGAAGCGGAGCGTGTAGTCCTCCAGCGTTTCGCGTACCGCCTGATCTCGGGCCACGTCCTTGCGCGGTGATTCGACGACCATCGAGTCCCTCCCTCTGCCGAGCGCGCGTGCGGCCGGAAGTGTTCGCGCCGGATGTTTCGGGCGGCGGCGAGGCGGGTTTCTGTCAGATGACGAGATCGCGCGGCGCGCACCCGCCGGGCAGGTGTACAAGTCGATCTCGGGGACCGGGTACTTAGCCCTAATGGAACTGCGCGGCGGAGATGCAACCTGGACCAGTGCGCGAACCGTCTACCCGACGGATACTCAAGAGATGCATTGACCTGTACAAGAAACGGTTAGTAAGTTTCCCACATGGCCATTACGGAAATCTCCGCTGAATCGAGCGAGGGCAGCCCCCTCGTCAAGATTCGCTCGCTGTTGCCCGGACTCGCGCGGGCCGAGCAGCGCGTGGCCAACATCGTGCTCGCCGATCCCGCCTCGATCTCGCGCCGCAGCATCACCGAGGTCGCCGAGGCGGCGGGCACCAGTGAAACGACCGTCACCCGCTTCTGCAAGGCGATCGGCGTCGGCGGATACCCGGACCTGCGGATCGCCCTCGCCGCCGACACGGCGCGCACCTCGACCCGCGATCGGGAGCTGGGCGGCGACATCGGCCCGGACGACGGCATCGGCGACATCATCTCCAAGGTCGGCTACGCCGACGCCAAGGCCGTCGAGGAGACCGCGGGCCAGCTCGACGCCACATCGCTGAACGCGCTGGTCGACGCGGTCGCCACCGCGCGCCGCATCGACGTCTACGGCGTCGGCGCCAGCGCCTTCGTCGCCCTCGACCTCCAGCAGAAGCTGCACCGCATCGGACTGGTCAGCTTCGCCTGGTCGGACACGCACAACGCGCTGACCTCGGCCGCCGTGCTCGAACCCGGCGACGTCGCGATCGGCATCTCGCACACCGGCGCGACCACCGAGACCGTCGAAGCGCTGCGCGAGGCCAAGCGGCACGGCGCCACGACCGGAGCGATCACCAACTTCGCGCGCTCCCCGATCACCGAGGTCACCGATCACGTGCTGACCACGGCGGTGCGCGAGACGACCTACCGGTCCGGCGCGATGGCCAGCCGGATCGGACAGCTGACCGTGATCGACTGCTTGTTCATCGGTGTCGCCCAACGGCACCTGGAGCAGACCAAAACGGCGCTGGAAGCGACGCGCGAGGCCGTCTCCGGACACCGTCTCGGCAGTCGCCCCGATCGGCGCCGGCACAAAGAGGCGTGATGCATCGCGCCACGGCCGGCCTCGAACAACCGAACAGGAGGCATGAATGAGCCGGGATCACGCGATTCGCGTCGCATCGCCGACCGAGCAGACCAACCCCCGCACCCGCGACATCGACCTGCTTCCCACGCTGGACGTCCTGCAGCTGTTCAACAGCGAGGACCGCACGGTGCCGGAGGCCGTCGGCCGCGTGCTGCCGGAGCTGGCGGAGGCGGTCGACCTCGCTGTGGCGGCGCTGCGGTCCGGTGGCCGGGTGCACTACGTGGGCGCGGGAACATCGGGACGACTGGCCGTGCTCGACGCCGCCGAGCTGATCCCGACCTTCAACGCTCCCCCCGACTGGTTCATCGCGCACCAGGCGGGTGGCCCGGAGGCCTACCAGCAAGCGGTGGAGAACGCCGAGGACGACGAGGACGCGGGCGCCCGCGAGATCCGCGCGCAGGGCTCCGACAAGGACTTCGTGTTCGGCCTGGCCGCCTCCGGCCGCACCCCGTACGTGATCTCGGCGCTGACCGCCGCGAAGGAGATCGGTGCCCGCACCGCGCTGCTGACCTCGAACCCGAACCCCGGCGAGGTCCCGGCCGACGTGGTCATCGCCGCCGACACCGGCCCGGAACCGATCAGCGGCTCGACCCGGATGAAGGCCGGAACGGCGCAGAAGCTGGTGCTCACCTCGTTCTCGACCGCGGTGATGATCAAGCTGGGCCGGGTCTACTCGAACTTCATGGTCAGCATGCTCGCGACCAACGCCAAGCTGCGCGGACGCACGATCAACATCCTGCAGGAGTCGACCGGCGAGTCCGAGCAGACGTGCGCCGACGCGCTCACCGCGGCGGGCGACGACCTCAAGACGGCCCTGGTCCACCTGCTCTCCGGCGCGGACGTCGAACGCTCGGCGGCGGCGCTGGCCGTGGCCGACGGCCAGGTCCGGGACGCCCTTCGGAGCCTGGAGGGCTGAGACCCCCGCAGGCGGCGAGGTCTCGCACCTCGCCGCCCGTCAGGCCATCGACTTGGCGACGACTCCGAACGCCTCGGTCATCAGGTCCCAGAAGCGGCCCTGGTCCAACGTGGTCGGGACCAGGGCGTTCCTGGACTCCGCCGAGGCCTTGAAGTCGGTGACGGTCATCCCCGAGGTGAACCGGCCCTGCGTCTCGACGTCGACCCGCGCGGGGACGGCGTCCATCAGGGTCGGGTCGATCAGGTAGGCGATCGCGCAGGCGTCGTGGATCGCCGGGCCGAGCTCCTGGTAGTCGGGGAACCGGCCGTAGAAGTCCAGGCACGGCGTGAGCAGCTCGGATTCGAGCCGCCCCAAGCCGGCGAAGCGGGTGCGGACCTCGGTGTTCGCGCGGGCCTGGTGGGTCAGGTCGAGCCCGATCATGACCGTCGTCCAGCCCGCTTCGAAGACCACGGCGGCGGCTTCGGGGTCGGCCATGATGTTGAACTCGGCCGCCGGAGTCCGGTTGCCGCGCGTGTAGGCGCCGCCCATGATCACGAACTCCGCCGCCCACTCGACGATCCGCGGCTCCTTGCGGACGGCCAGCGCGATGTTGGTCAGCGGACCCGTCGCGACCAGGCTGATCTCGCCCGGAGCCGCGGCCAGCGTCTCGATGATCAGGTCCACCGCGTGGCGCGGGTCCAGCTCGGTCGCGGTCTCCGGCAGCACGACCTCGCCGAGGCCCATCACGCCGTGCACGTTCCCGGCGTTGATGCCCTCGCGCACCAGCGGCCGCCCGGCGCCGCGCGCGACCGGCGCGGTCATGCCGTAGAAGTCGCGCAGCCGGAGCGAGTTCTCGGTGGTGAACTCCAGCGGCACGTTCCCGCCGACGGCCGTGATGCCCACGACGTCCAACCGCGGATCGCCGTGCGCGAGCGCCAGGGCCAGCGCGTCGTCGATGCCGGGGTCGCAGTCGATCAGGACCTTCTTCACCGTCAGCCCTCCTGAACGGCGTCGGCGATGGAGGCGGCCTCGCGGGCACCCGCCTCCAGCGCGGAGCAGCAGTGGACGATCCAGGACGCGACCGCGTCGGGGTCACCGGTGGCGAAGCCCAGCGCGCGCTCGGCGTAGTCCTCCTGCCTGCGGAAGTAGGCGACCTCGGGGACCACGAGCCCCTTGGGGTCCAGGCCGCTGCCGATGACGGCGAGCCGGGCCGCGGCGCGGGCGATGACGCCGTCGGCGTGACCGAACGGGGTCAGCGCGAGCAGTTCTCCGTGCACCACCGCGGCCAGCACCGGCCCGGCGCCGTGCGCCTTGGGCTCGGTGATGATCTCGCTGAGCAGGTCGAGCCGTTCGGCGATCACCGGGTCGGCGTGCGGCCGGCCGAGCTGGTCGGGGTCGTCGACGAGGTCGCTCGCGGCGAGCACGTGCATCCGGGCCAGGGCCTGCCGGGGCGCGCGCTGCCAGGTGGGCAGCAGGGTGCCCATGGCCTCGGCGACGCGCAGCGATCCGGCCAGCAGCGGGTCGCTGACCTCTCCGGACTCGGGGATCTCGGTGGCTCCGCCCGCGACCGCGGCCGAGGCGCGGGCCGCGCGCACGGAGGCTTCGGCGGCGGTGGCGGGCCAGCCGCGCCGGTTGGCCGGGTGCCGGTGCACCTCGTCGATGGCGGCGCGTGCGGCGGCCACCGCGTCTGTGACCCCGTCGAGTTCCAGCAGCGGTGCCAGCGATGGCTTGTCGTTCACGACTCCAGACGCTACCGGCCGGTACCGGAAACCCCGGCGAGCGGCCCGCGTGCGAGTTGTGCCACAGTTGCAGCCACGTTGCGCCTGTTCGACTCTGCGTTACCGCAGGACAACGCACCGGAAGCATTCCGGAACCGGAGAGTGACGTTATGAAACCGGTCCGTTGCGACCGAATGGTCTGAACCAATCAAGCGAAACCTCTGTCGCAGTGAACCAGATCGCACTACGGTTCCCCTATCACTGCATTCACATCTCCAGGGAGGTTCTGGGCAATGAGTCAGCCCGACGGGCAGAGCAACACGCTCGACAACCTGCTGACGGAAAGCAGGACGTTCCCGCCGTCCGAGGATTTCGCGGCGCAGGCCAACGCCACGTCGGCGCTCTACGGCCAGGCCGATGCGGACCGCGAGGCGTTCTGGGCCGAGCAGGCATCGCGGTTGCAGTGGGACACCGAGTGGGACCAGG
>NZ_SMKS01000079.1:0-23528 GCF_004348435.1 Saccharopolyspora terrae
ATTGAAATCGGGTCGGGTCGGGTGAGGCGGGGCGCAGGTGCCCGTGTTGGTAACGGTTGTGAGGAGGACGTGACGTGGTGTGTCAGGACAGGGTGGTCATCGTGACCGGGGGTGCGCGCGGACTCGGCCGGGCGCACGCCGTGGAGTTCGCGCGGCAGGGGGCGAAGGTCGTCGTGAACGACATCGGGGTGCAGTTGGACGGCAGCGGGGGTGACGGGTCCGCTGCCGCGGAGGTCGCCGACGAGATCCGGGCGCTCGGCGGCGAGGCCGAGGTGCACGGGGCCGACGTCGCGGACTGGCAGCAGGCGCGCGAGCTCGTGGAGTTCGCCGTCGAGCGGTTCGGGCGGTTGGACGTGCTGGTCAACAACGCCGGGTTCGTGCGCGACCGGATGTTCGTCAACATCGCCGAGGACGAGTGGGACCAGGTCATCCGCGTCCACCTCAAGGGCCACGCCGCCACGATGCGGCACGCCGCGCAGCACTGGCGCGACCGCACCAAGGCGGGCGAGACCGTGCAGGCGCGGATCATCAACACCACGTCGGGCGCGGGACTGCTCGGCAGCATCGGCCAGACCAACTACGCCGCGGCCAAGGCCGGGATCATCGCGCTCACCCTCAACACCGCCGCCGAACTCGCCCGCTACGGCGTCACCGTCAACGCCATCGCACCGTCGGCGCGCACCCGCATGACCGAGACCGTCTTCGCCGACATGATGGCCCGGCCGGACCAGGGATTCGACGACATGGCCCCGGGAAACGTCTCGCCGCTGGTGGCCTGGCTCGGCAGCGTCGACTCCGCCGAGGTCACCGGCCGGGTCTTCGAGGTCGCCGGTGGCGACATCACCGTCGGAACCGGCTGGACCCGAGGGCCCTCGCGCGACGCGGGCCGGCGCTGGGACGCCGGCGAACTCGGCCCCGTGGTGGCGGAACTGCTCGCCAAGGCCCCCGTTCCCGACCCCGTCTACGGCACCTGAGGAAGCGGAGTGGTACATCTCTTTTAAGAAGTTCGTCAAAACTCGGAGGACAGCGGTGAGCGATCGGCACGCGTGGATCGAGCCCGGCGTGGAACAGGTCGGGCCTGGCGTGCACCGGATTCCGCTGCCGCTGCCCAACGACGGACTCCGGGCGGTCAACGTCTACGCCATCGAGGACTCCGACGGGCTGGTGCTCATCGACTCCGGCTGGGCGCTGGAAGAAGCGCGCACCCAGCTGGAGAAGGGTCTCGGCGAGATCGGCTACGACTTCGCCGACGTGCAGCGGTTCCTGGTGACCCACGTGCACCGCGACCACTACACGCTCGCGGTGCAGCTGCGCCGCACCTTCGGCTCCAAGATCAGCCTCGGCGCCGGTGAGCAGCCCACGATGGACGCGATCCTCCAAGGCGGCACCGAACTCGCCGAGATGCGGCGGCTGCAGCGGTGGGGCGCG
This sequence comes from Saccharopolyspora terrae, assembly GCF_004348435.1. NCBI lineage: Bacteria > Bacillati > Actinomycetota > Actinomycetes > Pseudonocardiales > Pseudonocardiaceae > Saccharopolyspora > Saccharopolyspora terrae. The sequence continues at coordinate 1,429 of NZ_SMKS01000079.1, forward strand.
CAAGAACTGCTCGGCAAGCTGGCCGAGGCCTACGGCGGCGCACCGCCGGAGCGCAAGGGCGAGAACCCCTACGAGCAGCCGGACGAGTGGCTGCACGGCAAGGTCGAGATCCCGCTGGGGTCGCGCACCCTGCTCGCCGTGCCGACACCCGGGCACACCCGGGGACACGTGGTGTTCCTCGACGCCGACTCCTCGACGCTGTTCTCCGGCGACCACATCCTGCCGCACATCACGCCCTCGATCGGCGTCGAATCGGCCCGCCCGGAGCTGCCGCTCGGCGACTTCCTGGACTCGCTGCGGCTCATGCAGACCTACCCGGACCTGCGGTTGCTGCCCGCGCACGGGCCCGTCGGCGGCAGCTCCCACCAGCGCATCGACGAGCTGCTGCGCCACCACGACGAGCGCCTGCAGCAGACGGCCGAGGTCGTCCGCGACGGCGCGGGAACCGCCTACGAGGCGGCGCTCAAGCTCGGCTGGACGCGGCGGAACAAGGACTTCGCCGACCTCGACCTGTTCAACCAGGTCCTGGCGGTCGGCGAGACGAGCGCGCACCTCGACCTGCTGGTCACGCGCGGCGAACTCACCGCCGCTGCGAACGGTGATGTCGTGGAGTACTCAGGCCAGCAGTAGCCGCACGGTCAGTTCGAGCCGGTTGGACACGTCGGTGGCCGAAGCGCGGCGGGTCACCCACGCGACCAGGTTGGACAGCCACACGTCGCCGATGACCCGCGCGATCGCCCGCTGCTCCTCGGTGGGCTCGTCAGGAGTCATGGCATGGGTGAACAGCTGCTCCATCAGCAGCGCCACGGTGTCGACCTCGTTGGCCACCGAGGTGTCGGCGAACATGAACGCCCTGGTCATCGCCTCGGTCAGCTCCGGGTTGCGCTGGAGCTGGCGGGTGGTGCGGTTGAGCACGTGCAGCACCCGGTCGTAGGGCGTGTCGCCGGGGATCTTCGAGCGGTCCATCTTCTCCTGCTCGCGCGCGAACTCCCGCGCCAAGCCGACCACCAACAGGTGGATCTTGGAGGGGAAGTAGCGGTACAGGGTGCCCAGCGCGACGTCGGCCTTCTCGGCGACCGCGCGCATCTGCACCGCGTCGTAGCCGCCCTTGCTGGCCAGCGCGATGGTGGCGTCGATGATGCGCTTGCGCCGCTCGGCCTGCGCCGTGGTGCCGGTGCTGCTCCCGCCCCGGAGCGCTTCGAGCACGTTCTGCGAGCTTTCCATGGGCGGGGCTCTCCTTGAACAGTCGACGGACATCAGGTGACGGCGAAGCGTGTTCGTCGCCACGCGACTCATCGTGCGGGGCTACCAACGGGTTAAGGTAAGCGGGTTACCTCGACCGAAACATGTTCCAGTCTACCCAGCCCGCGGCCCCCGGGCAGTGTGAGGTGAATCGTGCGGATCGCGTTGCTTTCCTATCGAAGCAAGCCGCATTGCGGCGGACAGGGTGTCTACGTCCGCTACCTCAGCCGCGGCCTCGCCGAGCTGGGACATCACGTCGAGGTGTTCTCCGGTCAGCCCTACCCGGATCTGGACCCCGGCGTGGACCTGACGCCCGTGGACAGCCTCGACCTCTACAACGACGACGACCCGTTCCGCACCCCTCACTGGCGCGAGCTGCGCGACCACATCGACCTCCTCGAGGTCGGCACAATGTGGACCGCGGGGTTCCCCGAACCGATGACGTTCAGCATGCGCGCGGCGCGGCTGCTCAAGGCCCGCTCGCACGAGTTCGACGTGGTGCACGACAACCAGTGCCTCGGTTCGGGTCTGCTCTCCCTGCAGCGCGCCGGGATTCCGCTGGTCGCCACGGTCCACCACCCGATCACCCACGATCGCCGGGTCGACCTCGCCGCCGCCAAGGGCTGGCGCAAGATCACCGTGCACCGCTGGTACGGCTTCACCCGGATGCAGGCCCGCGTCGCCCGCCAGATCCCGCAGCTGCTGACCGTCTCGCAGAACTCCGCGGACGACATCCGCGCGGACTTCGGGGTCAGCCCCGAGCAGCTGCGCGTCGTGCCGCTGGGCGTGGACGCCGATGTGTTCAAGCCGCCGGCCAAGCCGCGCGTTCCCGGTCGCATCGTGGCCATGGCCAGCGCCGACACCCCGATGAAGGGCGTCGGCACGCTGCTGGAGGCCGTCGCGAAGCTGCGCACCGAACGCGAGGTCGAGCTGGTGCTGGTCAGCAAGCTGACCCCCGGCGGGCCGACCGAGCAGCGCATCGAGGAGCTCGCCATCGGCGACGTGGTGCGCACCGTCAAGGGCATCAGCGACGAGGAGCTGGCCGAGCTGCTGGGCTCCGCCGAGGTCGCCAGCGTGCCCTCGCTCTACGAGGGTTTCTCGCTGCCGACCGTGGAGGCGATGGCCTGCGGCACGCCGCTGGTCGCCAGCCGCGCCGGTGCGATCCCCGAGGTCGCAGGGCCCGACGGGGAGTGCGCCGACCTGGTGCCGCCGGGCGACGCCGAGGCGCTGGCCAAGGCGCTGGCCCGGCAGCTGGACTCGCCGGAGCACCGCGCCCGGCTCGGTGCCAACGGGCGCGAGCGGGTGCTGGCCCGCTACAGCTGGAAATCCGTGGCAGCGGCGACCGTCGACTGCTACGCCGAAGCGATCGCGCGCAGCCCGCGCGGTGGGAAGGGAGCAACGCGTTGCTGACGGTGGACTTCGACAGGCTCGGCGTGCGGCCGGGACAGCGGGTGCTGGACCTGGGTTGCGGCGGTGGCCGGCACGCCTTCGAGCTGTACCGGCGCGGCACCGACATCACCGCCTTCGATCAGGACGTCGAAGAGCTGGAGAACGTCGCCGCGATGTTCGCCGCGATGAAGGACGAGGGCGAGGTGCCCGAGGGCGCCAAGGCCCAGACGGTCTCCGGTGACGCGCTGGCCCTGCCGTTCGCCGACGGCGAGTTCGACGTCGTCATCGCCTCGGAGATCATGGAGCACATCCCCGAGGACGAGAAGGCGATGCGCGAGCTCGTCCGCGTGGTCAAGCCGGGCGGACGTGTCGTGGTCACCGTCCCGCGCGCCTGGCCGGAGCGGATCTGCTGGGCGCTGTCCGACGAGTACCACCAGGTCGAGGGCGGCCACGTGCGGATCTACTCCGCCGACGAGCTGATCGGCAAGCTCACCGACGCCGGGCTGCGCTACGTCTTCCGCGACTACGCGCACGCGCTGCACTCGCCGTACTGGTGGATCAAGTGCGCGGTGGGCACCGACAACAACGATCACCCGCTGGCCAAGGCGTACCACGCGTTCCTGGTGTGGGACATGATGAAGGCGCCGTGGATCTCGCGGACCGCGGAGAAGCTGCTCAACCCGGTCGCGGGCAAGAGCATCGCGATCTACCTGGGCAAACCTCGTGCCGGCGCCTGAGCTGCCGGGCGTCGTCTCCGCGGAGGCGCTCGTCCAGACCGGCAAGGCCATCGCGTCAGTTCAGCTCCCCTCGGGGGAGATCCCGTGGTTCCCGGGCGGTCACACCGACCCGTGGGACCACGTGGAGTGCGCGATGGCGCTGTCGGTGATCGGGCAGCTCGCGGAGGCGGAGCGGGCGTACGAGTGGCTGCGCGCCACCCAGCGCTCCGACGGCTCCTGGCCGTTGCAGGTGCGCGACGGCGTGGTCGAGGACGCCGGTGCCGACACCAACTACTGCGCCTACCCGGCGGTGGGCGTCTGGCACCACGTGCTGATCACCGGCGACGAGGAGTTCGCCGAGCGGATGTGGCCGATGGTGCGCGACGCCATCGACTTCGTGCTCACCGCGCAGCACCAGCGCGGTGAGATCGACTGGGGCATCGGCGAAGCCGGTCCGACCGGTGAGGCGCTGCTGTCGGGCAGCTCCAGCATCCACCAGAGCCTGCGGTGCGCGCTGGCGCTGGCCGACCGCGTCGGCGTGCCGCAGCCGAGCTGGGAGGTGGCCGTCGGCCGCCTCGGGCACGCGCTGCGCAGGCATCCGGAGGCGTTCACGCCGAAGACCCGGTACTCGATGGACTGGTACTACCCGATCCTCGGCGGTGCCGTGCGGGGCGAGGCCGGGCTGCGGCGCATCGACGAGCGCTGGGACGACTTCGTCGTGGCGGACCTGGGCATTCGCTGCGTCGACGACCACCCGTGGGTCACCGGCGCCGAGACCTGCGAGCTCGTGCTGGCCCTGGACGCCTTGGGCGAGCACGACCGAGCCGTGCAGCAGCTGGCCGCGATGCAGCACCTGCGGGACCCCGACGGTTCCTACTGGACGGGCTACGTCTTCGCGGATCAGAAGCGCTGGCCGGAGGAGCAGTCCTCCTGGACCGCCGCCGCGGTCATCCTCGCCGCCGACGCTCTGACCCGAACCACCCTGGGCAACGGCATCTTCCGCGGCGAGGACCTCCCCATCGGCCTCCCGGTCGAGAACGCCGCCTGCTGCGAGTACGAACGCACCCGCTGACAAGGCGACACCCCACCCGACCGGCGAAAACCACCTGGTCGAGTGGGGGTTTTCCAATTTCGCGCGAAATTCGACCCGCCCGAACACCCTCACAATTTCGCGCGAAATTCGAATCCTCCCCCGCGTTCGGGCGTGTAGTGCCTGGTCAGGGGGTGCGGTTCGAATTTCGCGCGAAGTTTGAGCTTGAGGATCGGCCCTCGAATTTCGCGCGAAATTCGAAGAGCTCAGCCGGGGACGTGGGTCAGGGGAGGGAGCCGGGTTCGCCTGAGGTGCGTTCGAGGACGCGCATCGAGCCGGTGACCCGGGTTTCGGTGAAGGCTCCGGTGGCCAGGGCCCGGCGGTAGATGTTGTACGGGGCCTGGCCGCCGTCCTCCGGGTTCGGGAAGACGTCGTGGATGACCAGCGCGCCGCCCGGGACGAGCCAGTGGGCCCAGCCCTCGTAGTCGGTGATGGCGGCTTCCTCGGTGTGCCCGCCGTCGATGAACAGCAGGGTCAGGGGCGTGCGCCAGAACTCGGCGATCGCGCCGGAGCGGCCGACGACTGCGGTGACCTCGTCCTCCAGGCGCGCCCGCGCGATGGTGCGGCGGAACTCGCCGAGGGTGTCGAGCTTGCCGACGGCGGGGTCCACCAGGTCCGGGTCGTGGTACTCCCAGCCGGGCTGGTGCTCCTCGGAGCCGCGGTGGTGGTCGACGGTGACGATCCGGCCGCCGGTGTGCCGCGCGGCGGCGCCCAGGAAGATCGTGGACTTCCCGCAGTAGGTGCCGATTTCGACGCCGACGCCGGTCCCGAGGTAGGTCGTGGCGGTTTCGTGCAGCGCCAGTCCCTCGTCGGTGGGCATGAACCCAATCGCCTGCTCGGCGAGGTCGAGCAGTTCCGCAGGCATCGACGGGTGGTGCTCGCGGTCGGTGGTCGATCCCTGCGTCACGTGGTGCCTCTTTCGAATCGGTACTGATGCGCATTGCAGCGTACCCGGTCCACCCGCTAGCTTGTTAGAACATGTTCTAATTCTCGCAGTGCGGGCGCGGACGAGGAGGCGTAGTGCCGATCGCGATCACCGAGGAGCAGCGGGCCCTGCAGGAGTCCATCCGGTCGTGGGCCGAGGGGTTGGGCACCGATCCGGTGCGCAAGCTGGAGAACGCCGACGCCCCGGTCTGGCACGAGCAGGAGACCTGGACCGGCCTGACCGAGATCGGCGTGTTCTCGTTGATCACCGAAGGTCTCGGCACGCTGACCGACCTCGCCGCCGGACTGGAGCAGGCCGCCGACGCGCTGGTGCCCGGACCCGTCTGGTCCACCGCCGTGGCCGTCGCGCTGCTCGGCGACACCGACTTCGCCGAGGGCCGGGCCACCGCCGCGGTCGCGCTGGAGCCCGGGGAGCTCGTCGGTGCCGAAACCGGTGGCGGGCTGGTGGTTTCCGGTCGCGTCGCGGCCGTCGCGGGCGCCACCGGCGTGACGCACCTGCTGCTGTGCGCCCGGGTGGACGACCGGAACGTGTGGTTCCTGGTCGAGGCCGAGCGGGCGGAGCTCCGAGCGCGCCCGTCGCTGGACGTGTCCCGCCCGGTCGCGGAGGTCGTGCTGCGCGACGTCCCGGTCCCGGCCACCCACGTCGTCGACGAACGGGACGTGCGCGATCTCGCGGTCACGCTCGCGGCCGCCGAGGCCGTCGGGATCGCCGGCTGGTGCCTGCGCACCGCCGTCGAGCACGCGGGCACCCGCGAGCAGTTCGGGCAGGTCATCGGCTCGTTCCAGGCGGTCAAGCACCTCTGCGCGCACATGCTGTGCGAGGTGGAGAAGGCCACGGCCCTGGCCTGGGACGCCGCCCGTGCCGCCGAGGACGCCCCGGAGGAGCACCCGCTGGCCGCCGCCGTGGCCGGAGCCGCCGTCTTCGACGCCGCGGTGGAGGTCGCCAAGGACTGCATTCAGGTGCTCGGCGGCATCGGGTTCACCTGGGAGCACGACGCGCACCTCTACCTCCGCCGCGCGCTGGCGCTGCGCCAGGCCGTCGGTGGTTCGGCGGGTTGGCGCCGTCGCGTCGCCGAGCTGTCGGCGTCCGGCGTGCGGCGGAGGCTGAGCCTGTCCGCCGAGCTCCCCGAGGAACGGCGCGGTGAGATCCGCGGCGCGGTCGAGGAGATCGCGGCGCTCTCCCCGCAGCAGCAGCGGAAACGGCTCGCCGAGACCGGCTACCTCGCCCCGCACTGGCCCCAGCCCTACGGCTGCGGAGCGAGCCCCCACGAGCAGCTGCTCATCGACGAGGAGCTGGACAGGGCGGGCGTGCGGCGCCCCGACATGGTGGTGGGCAACTGGGCGGTGCCGACGATCGTCGAGCACGGCACCGACGCCCAGCGCGAGCGGTTCGTCTGGCAGACGCTGCGCGGCGAGATCACCTGGTGCCAGCTGTTCTCCGAGCCCGGAGCGGGTTCCGACCTCGCCGGGCTGCGCACCAAGGCCGAACGCGTCGACGGCGGCTGGAAGCTGACCGGCCAGAAGGTGTGGACCTCCCTCGCGCAGGAAGCTGACTGGGGCATCTGCCTGGCCCGCACCGACCCGGACGCGCCGAAGCACCGCGGTATCAGCTACTTCCTGGTCGACATGGCCTCGGAGGGCATCACCGTCCGGCCGCTGCGGGAGATCACCGGCGTGGAGCGGTTCAACGAGGTGTTCCTCGACGACGTCTTCGTCCCCGACGAGTGCCTGGTCGCCGAACCGGGCCAGGGCTGGAAGCTCGCGCGCACCACGCTGGCCAACGAGCGCGTCGCGCTCGGCGGCGGGTCGAGCCTCGGCCAGGAGGTCGAACGGCTGCTGGCCGCCTCCGGGGACACCGACCCGTCGCTGCGCGAACGCCTCGGCGGTGCGGTGGTGGACGGCCTGGCCGGTTCGCTGCTGCGCCTGCGGGCGACGTTGCGCAGCCTGCACGGGCGGGGGCCGGGCGCGGAGTCCAGCGTCGAGAAGTTGCTGGGCGTGTGGCACCGCCAGAACGTCGCCGAGCTCGGGGTCGAGATGCTCGGCACCGAGGCGCTGGTGATGGAGGCCGAGCCGGTGCACGAGGTCTTGCTCACCCGCGCCCTGTCGATCGCCGGTGGCACGACCCAGATCCTGCTCAACGTGGTCGCCGAGCGAATCCTCGGACTGCCCCGCTGATCGTTCCCGCGACCGGCTCGCTCGTGCGTGCCGAGGCTTGCGCCGGGGCTTGCTCAGGCGGTAGAAGTAGAACAAGTTTCACAACGTGGCCAGGGTTGGTCTAGGGGGCGGGATGGAGTTCACGCTCGGAGAGACGCAGCAGGCAGTGCGGGATCTGGCAGCCGAAGTTCTGGCGCGGGAGACCGAGCGGGCCGCCGCCTCAACTGGAATCGGTTTCGACGAGTCGGTGTGGAAGGCGCTCGGCGAGTCCGGCCTGCTGTCGCTGCCCGTGCCCGAGCGCCTCGGCGGTGCCGGGCTCGGGCCGCTGGAGGTCGGTCTGGTGCTCGCCGAGGTCGGCAAGGCCGGGGTTGGCGTTCCGGCGCTGGCGACCCTCGCCCTCGGCGTCCTGCCCATCGCCAGGCACGCCGAGAAGGCCCAGCAGGAGCGACTGCTCGCCGAACCGGGACGGGTGTTCAGCGCGGCGCTCAACGAGGTCTCCGACCCGCTGCCCGCGAAACCCCGCACCGCGGCGGAGGGAACGCGCGTCACCGGGCGCAAGACCGGTGTCCTGCACGCCGACACCGCGCACCGGTTGCTGGTGTCGGCGAGCACCGAGCACGGCCCCGCGATCGTGCTGGTCGATCCGCACGCCGACGGCGTCACGCTGCACTCGGTGAAGTCCTCGGTCGGCACCGAATGGGTCGTCGACCTCGACGGCGTCGACGGTGAAATCCTCGGCGCACCAGGCGAATCGGTCCTCCAGGACGTGCACGACTGCGCGCTGGCCGGCATGTGCGCGCTCGGCGACGGCGCCGTGGCGGGAGCGCTGGAGCTCACCGCCGAGCACCTGCGCACCCGCCACCAGTTCGGCAAGCCGCTCGCGACGTTCCAGGCCGTCGCGCAGCAGATCGCCGACGTCTACGTGGTCAACCGGACCCTGCACCTCGCGGCGCTGTCGGCGTCCTGGCGGCTGGGCACCGGGCGCGACGCGGGGGAGGACCTCGACGTCGCCGCGTTCTGGCTCACCGACCAGGCGCCTGCGGCGATGCACACCTGCCACCACTTGCACGGCGGGCTCGGCGTGGACATCACCTACCCGATGCACCGCTACTACTCGCAGGTCAAGGACTTGGCGCGGCTCGCAGGCGGCGCCGCGCACCGCGTCGACGTCCTCGCCCGACACGCCTGAGGAGAAGCCGTGTTCATCGAACTCACCGAGGAGCAGCGGGAGCTGCAGGCCGAACTGCGGGAGTACTTCAGCAACCTCGTCACCGACGAGGAGCGCGCCGCCCTCGCCGTGGACCGGCACGACGAGGCGCACCGCGCGGTGGTGCGCCGGATGGGCCGCGACGGCTGGCTGGGCGTGGGATGGCCCGAGGAGTACGGCGGTCGCGGCTTCGGGGACGTCGAGCAGTACATCTTCGCCAACGAGGCCTCCCGCGCCGACGTGCAGCTGCCGTCGGTGACGCTGCAGACCGTCGGGCCGACGTTGCAGACCTACGGCACCGAGGAGCAGAAGTCTTTCTTCCTGCCCAAGATCCTCGCCGGTGACGTGCACTTCGCGATCGGCTACACCGAACCCGAAGCCGGCACCGACCTCGCCTCGCTGCGCACCACCGCAGTGCGAGACGGCGACGAGTACGTGGTCAACGGGCAGAAGATCTTCACCACGGGCGGGCACGACGCCGACTACGTCTGGCTGGCCTGCCGCACGAATCCCGAGGCGCCCAAGCACAAGGGCATCTCGATCCTGATCGTCGACACCAGCGACCCCGGCTACTCGTGGACGCCGATCATCACCGCCGACGGCTCGCACCACGTCAACGCCACCTACTTCAACGACGTGCGGGTCCCGGCGTCGATGCTGGTGGGGGAGCAGGACCGGGGCTGGAAGCTGATCACCACGCAGCTCAACCACGAGCGCGTCATGCTCGGCCCGTCCGGTCGCACCGGCGGGCTGCGCGAGCGCGTGCACGCGTGGGCGATCGAGCGAGACCTGCTCGAACATCCCGACGTGCGCAGGGTTCTCGCGCGGGTGCGGGCGTTCGAGCGGGTCAACGAACTGCTCAACTGGCAGGTCGCGGCCTCGGCGTCGCTCGGCCCGGTGGAGGTCGCCGACGCCTCGGCGACCAAGGTGTTCTCCTCCGAGACCGTGCAGATGCTGGGCCGGGAGCTGGAGGAGATCGTCGGGCGGCACGGCGATCCGTCCGATGAGGACACAGCAGAACTGATGCACTGGCTGGACGTTCAGGCCAAGCGCAACATCGTGCTGACCTTCGGAGGCGGTGTCAGCGAGGTGCAGCGAGAACTGATCGCCACCGCCGGGCTGGGGCTTCCGCGGGTACCGCGCTGAGGAGGGGAATGTCATGACCAGCACCGAGGCGGACGAGATCCGCTTGGCGGCGAAGCGGATCGCCGGCGGCGGTTCGAGCGCACCGCGCCCGGCGCGCGATCCGGTCAACCTGCCGATGATCAACAACTGGGTCGAGGCGATGGGCGACGCCAACCCCGTCTACACCTCGGCGGAGGCCGCGGCCGAGTCCGTCCACGGTGGACTCGTGGCGCCGCCTGCGATGGCGCAGGTGTGGACGATGGGCGGGCTCAACCCGCAGCGCGACCCCGACGACCCGCTCTACGCCATGATGGGCGAGCTCGACGAGGCCGGGTACACCTCGGTCGTCGCGACCAACTGCGACCAGACCTACCACCGCTACCTCAAGCACGACGAGCAGGTCGTGGTCACCACCAAGCTCGACTCGGTGGTCGGGCCGAAGACGACCGGGCTCGGCGAGGGTTGGTTCGTCACCACCCGCAACACCTGGTACGTCGGTGACGAGCCGGTGGCCGAGATGATGTTCCGGGTCCTGAAGTTCGCACCGGCCGAAGCCACCAGCGCTGAGGCCGCGCCGGAACCGGAGCCGCCGGCCGAGGTCATCCGGCCCGCGATCAACCGCGACACCGCCTACTTCTGGGAGGGCACCGCCGCGGGCGAGCTGCGCATCCAGCGCTGCGGCGGGTGCGGGTTGCTGCGCCACCCGCCGGGACCGATGTGCCCGGAGTGCGGCGCCACCAAGCGCACGCACCTGGTCTCCGAGGGGCTCGGCGAGGTCTACAGCTACGTCGTGCACCACCGGCCGGCGATCCCGGGCAAGAAGCTGCCCCTGGTGATCGCGCTGGTCGAACTCGACGAGGGCGTGCGGGTCCTCGGCGAACTGCACGAGGTCGAGCCCGACGAGGTGGCCATCGGACAGCGCGTCCAGGTCGCCTACCAGCGGATCGACGACGAGCTCACGTTGCCGTACTGGACCCCGTCGGAGGACGCATGAGCGACACTTCCGCTTCGCGTGCTCAGTCGTCCGACCGGGTGCGGGTGTCCCGCAGAACACTGGAGGACCCATGACACTGGCGCGCACACGCACGGCAGGTGAGGTCGCGATCGGCGACGCGCTGCCGGAGGAACGCATCGACGCGACTCCCACCTTCATCGTCAGCACGGCCATCGCCACCCGCGACTTCCAGGACGTGCACCACGACCGGGATCTGGCGCAGGCCAAGGGATCGAAGGACATCTTCCTCAACATCCTCACGACCACCGGTCTGGTGCAGCGCTACGTCACCGACTGGGCCGGACCGGAGGCGCTGGTGCGCGGGGTGTCGATCAAGCTCGGCGTGCCCTGCTACGCCTACGACACGCTCACCATGCACGGACAGGTGCTGGAGCGCGGCGACGACGTGTTCGTGGTCGAGGTGCTGGGCCGCAACCAGCTCGGCACCCACGTCACCGGCCGGGTGCGGCTGGAACTCCCGGAGGTGGCCCGATGATCTCAGGAAAGACCGCCATCGCCGGCATCGGCGCGACCGAGTTCTCCAAGGACTCCGGGCGCAGCGAGCTGCAGCTGGCCGCCGAGTGCGTGCGCGGTGCGTTGGCCGACGCCGGGATCGAACCGTCCGATGTGGATGGACTGGTGACCTTCACGATGGACACCAACACCGAGGTCGCGGTGGCTCGCGAGGTCGGCATCCCGAACCTGAGCTACTTCAGCCGCATCCACTACGGCGGCGGCGCGGCCTGCGCCACCGTGCAGCAGGCGGCGATGGCGGTGGCGACCGGGATGGCCGAGGTCGTGGTCTGCTACCGCGCGTTCAACGAGCGCTCCGGGCAGCGGTTCGGCCAGTTCAACGCCGGGCTGTCCGGGCAGGCGACCTCCACGGGCGTGGACAACAGCTGGTGCTACCCGATGGGCCTGGGCACGCCGGGCGCGCAGGTGGCCATGTTCGCCCGCCGCTACATGCACTCCTACGGCGTGACCAGCGAGGACTTCGGCCGCATCGCGGTCGCCGACCGCAAGCACGCCGCCACGAACCCGAACGCCTGGTTCTACGAGCGGCCGATCACCTTGGAGGACCACCAGAACTCGCGGTGGATCACCGAGCCGCTGCGGCTGCTGGACTGCTGCCAGGAGAGCGACGGCGGGGTCGCGCTGGTGGTGACCAGCCTGGACCGCGCTCGAGACCTGGCCCACCCGCCCGCGGTCGTGGCGGGAGCGGCGCAGGGCAGCGGCCCGGACCAGTTCACCATGACCAGCTACTACCGCGACGACATCACCGGTCTGCCGGAGATGGGTCTGGTGGCGCGCCAGCTGTGGGAGCAGTCCGGGATCGGTCCGCAGGACGTGCAGGTGGGCATCCTCTACGACCACTTCACGCCGTTCGTGCTGGTCCAGCTCGAGGAGCTCGGGTTCTGCGGCCGAGGTGAGGCCAAGGACTTCATCGCCGACGGAGCCATCGAGCACGGCGGGCGGCTGCCGCTGAACACCCACGGCGGTCAGCTGGGGGAGGCCTACATCCACGGGATGAACGGCATCGCCGAGGCCGTCCGCCAAATCCGCGGCACGGCGGTCAACCAGGTCGACGACGTCGACAACGTCCTGGTCACGGCAGGCACCGGCGTCCCCACCAGCGGCCTGGTCCTCACGACCTGACCCGGCTCCCCACCTCCCGGCACGGCGCGTGTGTGGCGGGGAGGTGTCGAATTTCGCGCGAAATTCGAGTCCCGAAGTTCGGTGTCGAAATTCGCGCGAAATTCGACACCCGGGAGGCGAACCAAACTGAAACACGTTATAGATTTTGGCCCTGTGGGCGCTATGATGTAGCTCAGAGCAGGACGTGAGCCGGGTTCCTGATCAAGGGGAACCTGTTCCAGTATCTCGAGGTGTCGGGGAGGTCGAATGCTCAGTGCCGAGACCCGGGAGGGGCTCGCCGAGCGGTTGTGGCGAGCCGAGCGGGATCGGGCCCCGATCCCACCGCTGGTCGAGTCGCACCCGGACATCGACGTGGTCGACGCCTACGAGATCCAGCTGATCAACATCCGGCGCCGCGACATCGCCGTCGCCGGGCACAAGGTCGGTCTGTCCTCGCCGGCGATGCAGCAGATGGTGGGCGTCGACGAACCCGACTACGGGCACCTGCTCGCCGACATGCGGTTGGCCGAGGACGTTCCGATCGATGCCCGCGCCTACTGCTACCCGCGCGTGGAGGTCGAGGTCGGATTCCTGCTAGCCGAGGACATCCCGCCGGACTGCGACGAGCAGGGCGTGCTGGAGCGCACCGAGGCGCTGATCCCCTCGATCGAACTGATCGACAGCCGGATCCGCGACTGGCGCATCGGCATCGCCGACACCATCGCCGACAACGCTTCTTCCGCCGGCTACGTGCTCGGAGCGCAGCGGGTGGCGCCCGCGGAGCTCGACCCGCGAGGCATCGACGCCGTTTTGCACCGCAACGGCGAGGTCGTCGCCGAGGGCCGTTCCGACGCGGTGCTGGGCAACCCCGCCACCGCCGTGGCCTGGCTGGCGAACAAGGTCGCCGGCTTCGGGGTGCGGCTGCGCGCGGGGAACGTCGTGCTGCCCGGATCCTGCACCCGCGCCATCGACCTGCGGCCGGGTGACGTCTTCCGGGCCGAGTTCACCGGCCTCGGCACCGTCGGTCTCACCGCGAAACCCTGAAGGAGGGCGTCATGACCGCGAAGGCGGCCATCGTCGGGTCGGGCAACATCGGTACCGACCTGCTCTACAAGCTCAGCCGGGCCAAGGACGTCGAACCGGCTTGGATGATCGGCATCGACCCCGACAGCGACGGCCTGCGCCGCGCGGCCGATCTGGGCGTGACCACCAGCGCAGAGGGCGTGGACTGGTTGCTGGAGAACGAAAGTCCGGACCTCGTCTTCGAGGCGACCTCGGCCTCCGTGCACAAGGCCAACGCGCCGCGCTACGCCGAGCGGGGCATCCGCGCGATCGACCTCACCCCGGCCGCGGTCGGGCCCTACGTCGTGCCGCCGGTCAACATCGACGAGCACCTCGACGCGCCCAACATCAACCTCATCACCTGCGGCGGGCAGGCGACCATCCCGATCGTCCACGCCGTGTCGCGGGTCGTTCCGGTCGCCTACGCCGAGATCGTCGCCTCGGTCTCCTCGGTGTCGGCCGGGCCCGGAACCCGGTCGAACATCGACGAGTTCACCCGTACCACCGCCAAGGGCATCGAGGTGATCGGGGGAGCCGAGCGCGGCAAGGCGATTATCGTGCTCAACCCCGCCGACCCGCCGATGATTATGCGGGACACCATCTTCTGCGCCATCCCGGCCGACGCCGACACCGACGCCATCGGCGAATCGATCACCCGCATGGCCGCCGACATCGCCGAGTACGTCCCCGGATACCGGCTGCTGTCCGAGCCGCAGTTCGACCCGCCCTCGGTCGTCACCGGCGACCAGGCCCGCGTCGCGGTGTTCGTCGAGGTCGAAGGCGCGGGCGACTTCTTGCCCAAGTACTCCGGGAATCTCGACATCATGACCGCCGCCGCGGTGCGGGTCGGCGAAGAGCTCGCCCGCACCGGGGCGCTGCAGAAGGAGGCCGCGCGGTGACCGGACTGCCCAAGACCTACAGCGACGAGCTGGACCTGCGCATCACCGACACCTCGCTGCGCGACGGCTCGCACCACAAGCGCCACCAGTTCACCGCTGACGAGGTGCGCGACATCGTCACCGCGCTCGACGGCGCCGGTGTGCCGGTGATCGAGGTGACCCACGGCGACGGGCTCGGCGGGTCCTCCTTCAACTACGGCTTCTCCCGCACGCCGGAGCAGGAGCTGATCACCCTGGCCGCCGAGACCGCGCGCAACGCCAAGATCGCCGTGCTGATGCTGCCCGGCGTCGGGGTCACCGACGACATCGTCATCTCGCGCGACAACGGCGCCTCGGTGTGCCGGATCGCCACCCACTGCACCGAGGCCGACGTGTCCGTGCAGCACTTCGGGCTCGCGCGCGACCAGGGGATGGAGACCGTCGGATTCCTGATGATGGCCCACTCCCAGCCGCCGGAGGTGCTGGCCAAGCAGGCCAGGATCATGGTCGACGCCGGCTGCCAGTGCGTCTACGTCGTCGACTCCGCCGGTGCGCTGGTGCTCGAACAGGTCGCCGAGCGGGTCTCCGCCCTGGACGCCGAGATCGGCGGTGACGCGCAGATCGGTTTCCACGGCCACGAGAACCTCGGCGTCGCCGTGGCCAACTCGGTCGCCGCCGCACGTGCCGGTGCCGTCCAGATCGACGGCAGCGCACGGCGTTTCGGCGCCGGAGCGGGCAACACGCCGGTCGAGGCGTTCGTCGGCGTGTGCGACAAGCTCGGATTCCGGACCGGCGTGGACTTCTTCGCCATCGCCGACGCGGCCGAGGACGTGGTGCGCCCGGCGATGCCCGAAGAATGCCTGCTGGACCGCTCCGCGCTGATGATGGGCTACGCCGGGGTGTACTCCAGCTTCCTCAAGCACGCCGCCAACCAGGCCGAGCGCTACGGCGTCAGCCAGGCGCAGCTGCTGGTCCGGGCCGGTGAGCGCAAGCTCGTCGGCGGCCAGGAGGACCAGCTGATCGACATCGCGTTGGAGCTCCAACGCGAACAGGCCGAGTGACACGACCCGAACTCCCGAACGGAGCGCTGCATGAGTGAGCGGGACAGCACAGAAGTTCTCGAAGCGGTGCGCAAGCTGCTTCCCTCGCTGCGCGATCGCGCGCAGCAGGCCGAGGACGGCCGCAAGATCCCGGCGGAATCCATCGCCGAACTGCAGGACGCGGGCTTCTTCGCGCTGCTGCAGCCCAAGCGCTACGGCGGCTACGAGGCCGACCCGGTGGAGTTCTACACCGCGGTGAAGCTCATCGCCAGCGCCTGCGGTTCCACCGGCTGGGTCGCCTCCATCCTCGGCGTGCACCCCTGGCACCTGGCGCTGTTCCCGCAGCAGGCGCAGGACGACGTCTGGGGCGAGGACACCACCACGCGGATCTCCTCCTCCTACGCGCCGATGGGCAAGGCCACCGTCGTCGACGGCGGCTACCGGTTGTCCGGCAAGTGGAGCTTCTCCTCCGGGTGCGACCACGCCAGCTGGGTGTTCGTCGGCGGGCCCGCGCTCGACGGCGAGGGCAAGATGGTCGACTTCTGCACCTACCTGCTGCCGCTGGGCGACTACGCCATCAACGACGTGTGGGACACCGTCGGCCTGCGCGGCACCGGCAGCAACGACATCGTCGTGGACGACGTGTTCATCCCCTCCCACCGGGCGTTGAGCTTCATGGCGATGTCGAAGACCCAGTGCCCCGGCCACGAGGTCAACACCGCGCCGCTGTACCGGCTGCCGTGGGGGACGGTGCACCCCTCGACGATCACCGCCCCGATCATCGGCATGGCGCAGGGCGCCTACGACGCGCACGTGGAGCACCAGGCCAAGCGGGTCCGCGCCGCCTACGCCGGTGAGCAGGCCAAGGACGACCCGTTCGCCAAGGTCCGCATCGCCGAAGCCGCCAGCGAGATCGACGCCGCGTGGCTGCAGCTGTCCACCAACATCGCCGAGGAGCTCGCCCTGCTCCAAGCGGGCGAGGAGGTGCCGATGTCGCTGCGGCTCAAGGCGCGGCGCGACCAGGTGCGCGGCACCGCGCGGGCGATCTCCGCGGTGGACCGGCTCTTCGAGAACTCCGGCGGCCGGGCGTTGCAGGCCGGTACGCCGATCCAGCGGTTCTGGCGGGACGCGCACGCCGGCCGGGT
Organism: Saccharopolyspora terrae; assembly: GCF_004348435.1. Classification (NCBI taxonomy): domain Bacteria; kingdom Bacillati; phylum Actinomycetota; class Actinomycetes; order Pseudonocardiales; family Pseudonocardiaceae; genus Saccharopolyspora; species Saccharopolyspora terrae. The sequence continues at coordinate 18,051 of NZ_SMKS01000079.1, forward strand.
GCACGCGGCCAACGACGCCGAGCGCGCCTACACGATGTTCGGCAGCGGGGAATTCGGTCTACCGGTGAAGGATTCGATGGTCTGATGGTGGAGATCAAGAGCCAGGACGCGACGCTGCCCTCCGGGCTGACGCTGCACTACCACGAAGCCGGGGTCGGCAACGAGTCCACTGTGGTCATGCTGCACGGCGGTGGGCCCGGGGCGTCGGCGTGGAGCAACTTCAGCCGCAACATCGCCGCCTTCGCCGAGGAGTTCCACGTCATCGCCGTGGACCAGCCCGGATTCGGCAAGTCGTCGAAACCGACCGAGCACGGCCAGTACTTCACCCACAGCGCGAACGCCCTCGAGGAGCTGTTCGACGCGCTGGGCGTCGACAAGGCGCACCTGCTGGGCAACTCGCTCGGCGGTGGCACAGCGGTTCGCTTCGCGCTGAACTTCCCGGACCGGGCGGGCCGACTGGTGCTGATGGGACCCGGCGGGTTGAGCATCAACGTGTTCGCACCCGACCCCACCGAAGGCGTGCAGAAGCTCGGCCAGTTCGCGGCGCCGCCCGGGCCGACCAAGGAGAAGCTCGAAGCGTTCCTGCGGACGATGGTCTTCGACCAGTCGCTGATCACCGAGGAACTGCTCGACGAGCGCTTCGCCGCCGCGAGCGCGCCGGAATCGCTGGCCGCGATGAAGGCGATGGGCAAGTCCTTCTCCCAGCCGGAGTCCTTCGAGGAGGGCCTGCTGTGGCGGGAGGCCTACAAGCTGCGGCAGCGGGTGCTGCTGATCTGGGGCCGCGAGGACCGGGTCAACCCGCTGGACGGGGCGCTGGTGGCGCTCAAGCTCATCCCGCGCGCGCAGCTGCACGTCTTCGGCCGCTGCGGGCACTGGGCGCAGCTGGAGAAGTTCGAGGAGTTCAACCGCATCACCCGAGATTTCCTGATCGACTGACTTGGCAAGGGAGGGTTCGACCATGGGCATTCGCTCGCTCGGGTACCTGCGCATCGAGGCCACCGACATCGAGGCGTGGCGGGTGTACGGCCTGAAGGTCCTCGGCATGGTCGAGGGCAGCGGGAACGACCCTGACGCGCTGTACCTGCGCATGGACGACTTCCCGGCGCGGCTGGTGATCGTGCCCGGTTCGCAGGACCGGCTGCTGCACGCCGGCTGGGAGGCCGAGCACGCCGCCGGCCTGCAGGAGGTGCGGGACTCGTTGAACGCCAACGGGGTTCCGTTCAAGGAGGGCACCGCCGACGAGCTCGCGGACCGGCGGGTGATGGAGCTGATCCGCTTCAGCGACCCCTCGGGCAACGAGCTGGAGGTCTTCCACGGCGCCGCGCTGCAGCACCGGCGGGTCGTCAGCCCTTACGGGCACACGTTCGTCACCGACGAGCAGGGCCTGGGGCACGTGGTGCTGTCCACCCACGACGACGAGGCGGCGCTGCGGTTCTACCGCGACGTCCTCGGGTTCAAGCTGCGCGACTCGATGCGGATGGCGCCGGAGCTGGTCGGCAGGCCCGTCGACGGCGAGCCCGCGTGGCTGCGGTTCTTCGGCTGCAACCCGCGCCACCACAGCCTGGCGTTCCTGCCGATGCCCACGCCCAGCGGCATCGTGCACCTGATGGTGGAGGTCGCCGACGTCGACGACGTCGGGCTCACCCTCGACCGCGCCTACCGGCGGAAGGTGCCGATGTCGGCGACGCTGGGCAGGCACGTCAACGACCTGATGCTGTCGTTCTACATGAAGACCCCGGGCGGGTTCGACGTCGAATTCGGCTGCGAGGGACGGCAAGTCGACGACGATGACTGGATCGCCCGCGAGAGCACGGCGGTCAGCCTGTGGGGTCACGACTTCAGCGTCGGAAACCGGCCGCAGTGAGGGGAGGGGCGATGGAAGTCGTGGTCCCGGAGGTCGACGGCGCCGCGTTCCGGCGCACGCTCGGGCACTTCTGCACCGGCGTCACGGTCGTGACCGCCGTCTGCGACGGGGAGCCGGTGGGCTTCGCCTGCCAGTCCTTCTCGGCGTTGTCCCTGGACCCGCCGCTGGTGCTGTTCTGCCCGGGCAAGACGTCGCGCACGTGGCCGCTGATCGAAAGCGCCGGCCACTTCTGCGTCAACGTCCTGGCGGCAGGACAACGCGACGTCTCAACGGTTTTCGGCCGCCGGGGTGAGGACAAGTTCGCCGACCTGGACTGGACTCCGGCGCCCTCGGGCGCCCCGGTCCTCGACGGCGCCCTCACCTGGCTCGACTGCGCGGTCGAGTCGGTCCTCGACGGGGGCGATCACCACATCGTCCTCGGCCGGGTCCGCACCCTCGGCGACACCGCGGAGGAGGACCCGCTCCTGTTCTACAAGGGCGCCTACACGGGCATCACCCGACCCACCACGCCCGCCCAGTACTGGCCGGAGGACTTCCTCACCGGAACCCCGGACGACTGGCTCTGACGGGATCCCGGGACGACGGGATTTGACGCCCCGGTCACTCGACTGGGTGAAGAATCGAATTTCGCGCGAAATTCGAGTCCGAAGTTCTGGACTCGAATTTCGCGCGAAATTCGAATCGGCTCCCCGCGGTCGGGTGTGTTGTGCCTGGTGGGCGAGTTCGTGGGGTCAGGCTGAAGGTGTCGGTTCGTGCGTGTTGGGGAGGCGTGCGCCGCCTCGGGTGAAGGGTGCCGAGGCGGCGCACGCGTCTTCGGGGGATCACAGGCGCTCGATGATGGTGCCCGTGGAGAGGGCTCCGCCTGCGCACATGGTGACCAGGGCCGTGGTGCCGTCGCTGCGTTCGAGCTCGTGGAGGGCCGAGGTGAGCAGCCGGGCGCCGGTGCTGCCGACCGGGTGGCCCAGCGCGATGGCGCCGCCGTTGACGTTGACGCGGTCCAGGTCCGCTCCGTGGACGCCGGCCCAGGACAGCACGACCGAGGCGAACGCCTCGTTGACCTCGAAGACGTCGATGTCGCCGATCTTCATGCCGCTGCGGCTGAGCACCCGCTCGGTGGCCTGCACCGGGCCGTCCAAGTGGTAGTAGGGCTCGGCGCCCACCAGGCACTGCGAGACGATCCGGGCGCGCGGGCGCAGCCCCAAGGCCTGGGCGCGGTCGGAGTCCATGAGCAGCAGAGCCGCCGCGCCGTCGGAGATCTGCGAGGAGCTGCCCGCGGTGTGCAACCCGTCGTCGAGGACGGGCTTGAGACCGCCGAGCGCGTCGAGGCTGGTCTCGCGCAGGCCCTGGTCGCGGATGACCTCGTCGTCGCCGACGCGGACCGGGACGATCTCCCGGTCGAAGCGCCCCTCCTGCCACGCCAGCTGGGCCCGCTCCTGAGAGCGGACGCCGAATCGGTCCAGGTCGTCGCGGGTGATGCCGCGGCGGGCCGCGATGCGGTCGGCGGCCAGGAACTGGTTGGGCAGGTCGATGTCCCACGAGTCGGGCTTCGGGCGTCCCACGTCGGTGCCGATGTTGCTGCCCAGCGGCACCCGCGTCATCGCCTCCACTCCGCAGGAGACGCCGATCTCGATGGCGCCGGTGGCGATGAGCCCGGCGATGAGGTGGGTGGCCTGCTGCGCCGATCCGCACTGCGCGTCGATCGAGGTGGCGCCGGTTTCCCGGGGGAGCCCGGCGTGCAACCACGCGGTCCGGGTGACGTTGCCCGCCTGCTCGCCCGCCTGGGTGACGCAGCCGCCGATGACCTGTTCCACCGACGCCGGGTCGACGCCCGCGCGGTCGAGCAGGCCGCGCTGGGCGGCGCCGAGGATCTCCGAGGCGTGCAGCCCGGACAGCCAGCCCTTGCGCTTGCCGATCGGCGTGCGCACCGCCTCCACGATCACCGGAGTGCCCACCTGAAATCTCCTCTCACCGCGATCACTGCCGTCTTAAATTTAGAACATGTTATCCCCATGCGCCATGGTGCGGTCGCTCGCCAAACGATCTTTCCCTTTGGTCGTAGGATTCATGTGTAGTGAAAGGGGTTTACCGAACCCGCATCTTGTGGTTCTCTTCACGTAGAACTCGTTTCAGTTCGCGCAGCGCAGGAGGTAGCCGTGGTAGCACCGAGCCTTCCGGAAGGCTTCGACTTCACCGACCCCGACCTCTACTCCGAGCGGGTGCCGCTGGAGGAATTCGCGGAGCTCCGGCGTACCGCGCCCATCTGGTGGAACAAGCAACCGTTCCGCAAGTCGGGGTTCGACGACGAGGGGTACTGGGTCGTCACCCGGCACGCGGACGTCAAGGAGATCTCCCGGCGCAGCGACGTGTTCTCGACCTACGAGAACACCGCGATCATCCGGTTCAACGAGGAGATGACCCGCGAGCAGATCGAGATGCAGCGGTTCGTCATGCTCAACATCGACCCGCCGGAGCACACCAAGGTGCGGCGCCTGGTGGCGCGCGGGTTCACGCCGCGCGCGGTCAACAGCCTCAAGGAGGTGCTGCACCAGCGGGCGGAGGCGATCGCCTCCGGTGCCCTGGAATCCGGCACGGGTGACTTCGTCACCGACATCGCGTGCGAGCTGCCGCTGCAGGCCATCGCGGAGCTGCTGGGCGTGCCGCAGGACCACCGCAAGGACATCTTCGACTGGTCCAACCAGATGGTCGCCTACGACGACCCCGAGTACGACATCGACCCGGAGACCGCCGCCGCGGAGATGCTCGGCTACTTCATGGGAGTGGCCGACCAGAAGCGCAAGTGCCCGATGGACGACATCGTCACCAAGCTGGTGGAAGCCGACGTCGACGGCAGCGCGCTCAGCGACGACGAGTTCGGGTTCTTCACGATCCTGCTGGCGGTGGCGGGCAACGAGACCACTCGCAACGCGATCAGCCACGGCATGCACGCCTTCATGCAGAACCCCGACCAGTGGGAGCTGTACAAGCGCGAGCGCCCGGAGACCACCGCCGACGAGATCGTCCGCTGGGCCACCCCGGTGGTGTCCTTCCAGCGCACCGCGATGGCCGACACCGAGCTGTCGGGCGTGCAGATCAAGAAGGGCGAGCGGGTCGGGATGTTCTACAGCTCGGCCAACTTCGACCCCGAGGTCTTCGACCAGCCCGAGAAGTTCGAGATCACCCGCGACCCGAACCCGCACGTCGGCTTCGGCGGCACGGGCGCGCACTACTGCCTGGGCGCGAGCCTGGCGCGGCTGGAGATGGACCTCATCTTCAACGCCATCGCCGACCACATGCCCGACATCCGGCAGCTCGAAGAGCCTCGCAGGCTCCGCTCCGGCTGGCTCAACGGCATCAAGGAGTACCGCGTCCAGTACCGGTGACCCCGACGGTGCCCTCGTCCCGAGGACCGGGGGCACCGCCGACCCACCTCGCCCGCTGGATCCCCGATTTCAGTGGAAATCCGCCGCCCCGATTTCCACTGAAATCCGAACCCTGGTCTCCACCGAAGTCGGGTGCCCGAGTTCCACTGAAATCGGGGACCTGGTTTGCACTGAAGTCGGAGCCGCCGCGGGGGAGGGGGTTCGGTTGGGGTCTTCGTTGTGGTTCTTGGTGGG
>NZ_SMKS01000007.1:0-168550 GCF_004348435.1 Saccharopolyspora terrae
GAGTCACAACCCCACACCCCCGAACTCCCCACCAGCCCGACGACACCCACGCCCCGATTACGGCAGTAATCCGTGTCCCGATTACGGCAGTAATCCGTGCACCGACCGGCAGTCGCACCGCCTCTCCCCCAGGTGGGCCTCCCGATTTCAGTGGAAATCCTCTGTCGGATTTCAGTGGAAGTCGGAACCCGGATTTCCACTGAGATCGGGAAGCAGGGTGACCACCGCGGGTCTGGACGGTCCCACCGACCGCGCCGACAACCACCCTGATCAGGGGCGTGATTGTCGGCGTGATCTGGTGTTCTGGACGGGACTAGCGGCTCTTCGGTGTCGACCGGTCTGGCCGTGGTCCACGTCCTGAGTTGGGGGTGTGGGGTTTCGGGGGGTGTCGGGTCAGGGCTTGGTGGTGGTTTCCAGGGCTGTTCGGGTTCCGAGGAGGAGCATCGCTGCGCCGGTGGTGGTTTCGAGGGTGCGGCGGACGGTGTCCCGGGCCAGGGCGGTGCGGATCGCGCCGACCAGCCAGGAGGTGATGCGCCACCAGAGCAGGGCCACTGCGACGAAGACCAGGGTCAGCACCGCCGAGGTGAGCGCTCTCGGTTCGGTGGGGCCGATGAACTGCGGCAGCAGGGTCAGGAACAGCAGCGCGATCTTGGGGTTGAGCAGGTCGCTGACGAAGCCCTGCCGGAACGCCGTCCTGCGGTCGATGCCAACGCCGTCGGCCGATCCTGCGCCGAGGGCGCTCGCGGGTTGGCGGCGGTCGCGCCAGGTCTTCCACAACGTGCTGGCACCGAGCCACAGCAGGTAGGCAGCTCCGGCGAGCTTGACCACCGCCTACGCCTCCCCCGAGGCCGCCAGCACCGCGGACAGGCCCACCACCGACGCCGCGGCGTGCACGAACATCCCGCGGCACACGCCCAAGCCCGTCCACCACATGGCGGTGCTGCCGCCGCGCAGGCTGTTGCGCAGGCCCAGTGCCGTGTCCGGTCCGGGGACCACGGTGAGCACGACCACCAGGACGAGGAACGGAAGCAGCTGCTCAGGAATCACTCCCCCGGTCACGGACGGCACCTTAGCAACGACGAATGCGGCCCCGCCTCGGACAGGCGGAGCCGCATTCGCGGGCTCGGTCAGGCCGGCTGCTTGACCGCCGGTTCCGGATCAGGGGTTCCCAGGACCTCGTGCTCGATGGCCTCCAGGCTCTTGCCCTTGGTCTCGATCAGTCCACGTTGGACGAACCAGAAGGACAGCACCGCCATCAGCGCGAAGAACAGGAACATCGCGCCCGGACCGGTGATGTCCAGCAGGACCGGGAAGACCAGGGCGACGGCCATGTTGAACAACCAGTTGAACACCAGGCAGATGCCCACCGCGGAACCGCGCATGCGCAGCGGGAACAGCTCGGGGAGCATCACCCACTGCACCGGCCCCCACGACACCGCGAACGAGGCGATGTAGACCAGGATGCTGCCCAGCGTGATCGCCACCAGCAGCGGACCGTAGGAGACGCCGACGACGTTGGCCACGCCGAGGACCAGCATCGACACGAGCATGCCGATGCTCCCCACCGCCAGCAGCGACTTGCGGCCGACGCGGTCGATCATGCGCAGCGCGGGCAGCGTCATCAGCACGTTGACCACGCCGATGCCGACGTTGGCCAGGATCGCCCCGGAGGTGCCGAAGCCCAGCGTCGTCAGCAGCGTCGGGGCGTAGTAGATGATGGTGTTGATCCCGATGAAGTTCTGGAAGAACACCAGCCCCAGGCCCAGCAGCACGACCCGGCGCAGCCTCGGGGTGAGCAGTTCCCGGACGCCGACGGCGTTCTCGGCTTCCTTCTCGCGATCAGCGGCCTGGATCTCGTCGAGCTCCTGCTCGACCTCCTCGGCGTTGGAACCGCGCAGGCTCGTCAGCACCGCGCGGGCCTGGTCGGCTCGACCGTGCTTGACCAGCCAGCGCGGGCTCTCCGGCTGGAAGTAGATGCCGATTCCCAGCAGCACCGCCGGGACCGCGCCGAGACCGAGCATCCAGCGCCACGAACCGGTGTCGGCCAGCGCGTAGTCGGTCACGTAGGCCACGAGGATGCCGACGGTGACCAGCAGCTGCATCGGGACGTGAGCCCGCCGCGCGACTGCTTCGGCGCGAGCTCGGTCAGGTACAGCGGAACCACCACCGAGGCGATGCCGACACCGATGCCGATGACGAACCGGAAGGCGACCAGCATCCACGCCGTGGTGGCGAGCATCGCGCCCACCGTTCCGGCGGTGAACACCACTGCGGCGCACAGGATCAGCCGGCGCCGGCCCCACACGTCGGCGAGGCGCCCGGACGCACCGGCACCCGCCATCGCACCGACCAGCAACCCGCTGACCACGAGTCCCTGCTGGAACGGGGTCAACGGGATGTCCTGCTTGATGAACAGCATGGCACCGGAGATCACTCCCGTGTCATAACCCCACAAGATCCCGCCCAGCGCCCCGAATATCCAGATCAGCGCGTTGCGCGTGCGCGAACGCGCCGGTGCGGGGGTGGTTGGCGTCATTGCACGAAACCCTTCGTCGAATTCACAGGAGGACGTCTCGCCACGCGCGCCGCGGCGGAGACGCCTAGGAGAGCTGTTGAGGAATGCGGCGGAGCCGCTGTTTCAGTTGTGGGACTCAGCCCGCACCGCCGCGCAAAGCAATTCCTCAAAAGCCTCTAGCGCGCGATCGGGGACACGTGGATCTTGTGGCCCTCTCCGGCGCGGAACTTCTTGATCGCCTCGGCGTAGTCCGCCAGCGGCAACGTCGCGGACACCAGCTGCTCGACGTCGAGCGCACCGGAGGCGATCAGTTCGATCGCCGGCTGAAAACCGTTGTGCACGGCCATCGAACCGAGGATGTCGATCTCCTCGTGGTAGACGCGGAACGGCGAGAAGCTCGCGGTCGCGTTGGGGTCCGAGACGCCGAACTGCAGGAACGTGCCGCCCTTGCGGACCCGTCCGAGACCGTCCTCGATCGCGGGCACCGCACCGGTGGCGTCGATGACCACGTCGTAGCCGTCGGGCTGTTCCAACTCGTCGGCCGAGGTGGTCGCGCGGTCGGCGGCGAAGGACTGCGCGAAGTCGAGGCGCGAGGCGTTGAGGTCGACCACCGACACCGACGCGGCCCCGGACCTGCGCACCAGCGCCGCCATCAGCAGGCCCATCGTGCCCGCGCCGTAGATCAGGTAGTGCGAACCGGGCAGCCTCGGCAACCGGCTCACCCCGTGGACCGCGCAGGACAGCGGTTCGACCATCGCCGCGGCCGTGTAGGAGACCCTCGAGGGCAGCGCGAAGCAGATGTCGGCGGGAACGGCGACGAGTTCCGCCGCCGCGCCCGACCGGCTCACGCCGATGGCGTCCCAGACCTGGCAGAGGTTTCCGCGCCCCGCCCGGCACCAGCGGCAGGTGCCGCACGGCAGGTTCGGGTCGACCGCGACGCGGTCGCCGACCGCGAGGCCGATCACGCCCTCACCGAGTTCGACGACCTCGCCGGCGAACTCGTGCCCGGGAGTCAGCGGGTAGTCGGTGGGCAGGACGCCGTCGACCAGGTGCAGGTCGGTTCCGCACAGTCCGCAGGCGTGCACCCGCACGACCACCTGCCCACCGGCCGGTGTGGGGTCTGCGACGTCCTTGACGACGGCCTGACCTGGTCCTTCGATCACTACGGCTTGCAAGATCACTCATTCCGATTCCGCGTGCCCTCGGCGCACGCACGCTGGTGCACACCCGACGGAGGGCCGCGGAATCCGCCCGCTCCGTCGCGATGTGCCGCACAAGCTAGCTTCGAGTTAAGCGCTTAGGCAAGCGCTTAACTCCATGTTAAATTCCCAGCCCGAAACCGGGAACGAGGGAGCTCCGCGAGGTGGAGATCGGAGATTTCGGGCGCGCGTCGGAGTCGGCGCCATCACGACTCGACGACACCCGGCAAGCGCGCCGGAGAACCTGAAAAGACCCGAGCGACAACGGGTTCAGGTCAGCTGGGGTTTCTCGACTTGCGCACCGCGGGGTCTGGCCGGGGGCAGTTCTGGTCCGGCATTTCGGACGTCATCCGTGGAGGGTTCGGACCAGAACCGCCCCCCGGCAACAGCTCGTGACGAGCGGGGCTACTTCTTGAGTCCGGTGCCGTGAATTCCGTGCTTCTCGACGACGGCGAGCTCCTCGTCCGTCAGCGGCGGGAACTCCAGCGCCTGGACGTTGTGGTCGAGCTGCCAAACCGAGCTCGCACCGATGAGCGCGGAGGTGACCTCCGGCCGCCGCAGGACCCACTGCAGCGCGAGCTGGGCCAGCGACTGTCCGCGCTGCTGGGCGAGCTCGTTGAGCGCCGCCGCGCGCTCGCGGTAGGTCTCGTCGATGACGTCGGGCGACAGGAACGCGCTGTTCTCCGCGCGCGCCCCGGAGGGGACGCCCTTCAGGTACTTGTCGGTGAGCAGGCCCTGCGCCAGCGGCGAGTACACGACCAGGCCGAAACCGTCATCAGCGGCGAGATCCAGCAGGCCGTTGTTCTCCGGCGTGCGGTCGAAGATCGAGTAGCGCGGCTGGTGGACCAGCAGCGGCACGCCCGCCTCGCGCAGCAGCTCGGCGGCGCGGTGGGCGCGGTCCGGCTGGTAGTTGGAGACGGCGACGTAGAGCGCCTTGCCCTGCTGCACCGCGCTGACCAGCGCACCCACCGTCTCCTCCAGCGGGGTGCTCTCGTCCGGGCTGTGGCTGTAGAAGATGTCGACGTGGTCGGTGCCCAGATCGCGCAGGCTGTGCTCCAGCGAGGACAGCAGCGACTTCCGGGAGCCGCCCTTCTGGTACGGGCCGGGCCCGATGGGGTTGCCCGCCTTGGTCGACAGGATCAGCTCGTCGCGGTGCGGCGCGAGGTCCTTGGCCAACACCTTCCCGAAGAACTTCTGCGCGGCGCGGTGCGGCGGGCCGTACCGGTCGGCGTTGTCGAAGTGCGTGATGCCCAGGTCGAAGGCGTGCAGCACGATCTCGCGCTGCGTCTCGTACGGGTAGTCGGTGCCGAACTTCTGCCACAGGCCGAAGGAGAACGCGGGCAGGTCCAATCCGGACGCCCCTGCGCGCCGGTACTCCATCTTCTCGTAGCGGTCCTCGCTCGCCGCGTAGGTCTTCTCGTAAGCCCCGTGGCCCATCGGTCGTCTTCCTCCGGTCTGTCGGGTTCAACTCCCCCCGGACCTCGCTCGGTCCAGGTCACGACCCGTCATGCAACCACTTCGGACGCCGGGGAGCAGCTCGATCGTCTCCGGTCTCACAGGGCAGCACGCGGCCGGCGGGTTCTCCCCGAACCCGCCGGCCGCCGGAGCTCAGCTCCGCTTCGCGTACTCGCTGGCGCCGTACCAGTCGACGAGGACGACGTCCTCGTCGCCCACCACCCAGGCGTCGTGGCCCTGCGGCAGGGAACTGACCCAGCCGGGGCCGACGTCGAACTCGTTGCCGTCCGACATCTTCACGTGCAACGTCCCCGAGACGTGGTACTGGAAGTGGGGTGCCTCGCACCAGTCGGTGCCGGCGATGGGTTTGACGTCCTTGCTCCACTGCCACCCGGGGTGCAGCACGAGACGACCGATCGTGCCGCCCGCCATCTCGAGCACCTCGGCGCGGCCGTGCTCGAACTCGCGCACGTCATCCGGCCGGTCGAAGCCGCGGCATTCGACCGCTTGCGTGCTGTGCATGGTCATGATCCGCTCCTTCCGAGCGCTACCCCACCAGCGTGGGCCCGCCGCGAACCAGGAGCCAGGGGCTTTCTGCCCCGCCCCTCACGCCGGCCCGACGGTGACGCGGAAGTTGCCGCGCTGGACGTGCATCGTCCAGAGCTTCTCGGCCAGCGCGTCCGGGGCGAACATCGGGTCTCCCCCGCCGATGGTCCCGGGAACGACGAGCTGCCCGACGTGGATCCGGGGCGCGAGGGCGTCGTGCAGCATCGTGCCGTAGGCGGACTCACCGGCGAACGCGACGGAGGTGCCCGCGACGTTGCCGTTGGGCGTCGCCGCGCTACCGCCGTTGACCAGCAGGACCGTGCCCTTGCCCAGCTCGGTCATCCCGGGCAGCACCTGCTGCACGGCGGTGACCGAGCCGTGCAGCGAGAACTCGACGGCGGCGGCGAAGTCGTCGACGCCGGTGTCGAGCACGGGCCGCAGGAACTCCCGGCGCGGTGCCGGGCTGTACTGCAGCACCTCGATGGGTCCGAGATCGTCGGCGGCGGATTTCAGCGCCTCCACCACGCGTTCCCGGTCCTGCACGTCGGCGGAGTACCCGCGAGCGCGGACCCCGCCGTCGCCGAGTTCGGCGGCGAGGCGGTCGACGTTGTCCTGGGTGCGCGAGATCAAGGCGGCGGAGAAGCCCTCCCGCCCGAACCTGCGCGCCGCGGCGGCGCCCAGTCCCGGACCGGCACCGATGATCGCGATGGTGGTCATGACTCCCCTTTCAGCGGACGAACGTCCGGCACGTCGTGCCTGCCCCTCGGATGCGCCGGGCCTCCATACAACACCTCCGAGGCCGCTCCGGCGAGGCCGTCAGGCCGGTACCTCCGCCGAGAGTTCGGCCAGGGTCTCGCGGATCGCGGTCATCCGCTCGCGGTACTTCTCGACCGCATCGAGCTTGATCTGCTCGTAGCCGCGGATCATGTCGGGCAGTCCGGCGAGTTCCACCGCCGCGGGCAGGGTGGTTCCGCTGAGGGCTGGCAGCGCTTCCTCGACGGCCGTGCGGTATTCGGCGATCAGGGCGCGTTCGACCTTGCGGACGTGGGCGTGTCCGAACGGGTCGAGGGCGCTGCCGCGCAGCCGCCGGAGTCCGCGCAGCACGCGGAACGCGGGGCGGAACCACGGGCCCAGCGCGATCTTGCGCCGCATGCCCAGGGCCCGGAGCACGGGCGGGTGCAGCCGGTAGCTCACCTTGGCGCCCGGTCCCCACTGCGCGCGCACGGCGTCGTCCAGCGCCGGGTCGAGCGAGAGCCGGGCGACCTCGTACTCGTCCTTGTAGGCCATGAGCTTGAACAGGTGGCGGGCCACCGCCTCGGTCAGCGCCGTGCTGCCCGGGACCACTTCGTCCTCACGGGCGCGGACGTGATCGACGAAGCGCCGGTAGTCGGCGGCGTAGCGGGCGTGCTGGTAGTCGGTGAGCTCGTCGGTGCGGTGCGCGATCAGCTCGTCGAGGCTCATCGGCTCGGGTTCGGGCGCGGCGTTGCCCACGAGGGCGCGGCGGCCGTGACCGAAGGCCAGCAGGTTCTCCTCGACGCGCACGCCGTTGAGGCGGATCGCCTGTTCGACCGCCTCGGCCGGCAGCGGGAGCGCCCCGGCCTGGAAGGCCGCCCCGACCAGCAGCATGTTGGCGAACTGCTCGTCGCCGAACAGCTCCAGCGAGAGCCGGTCGGCGGCGAGGTGGTGCGCCCGCGCCACGTGCTCGTCGACGGCCGAGCGGATGCTGCCCTGGTCGGGGAAGGTCGCGGTGGGGTCCACGACCATGCGTCCGGTGGGGACCTCCGCGGTGGACACGACCGCGATCGTGCAGTCCTGGCTGGTGGCCTTGAGCTGGCCGGGGTCGGTGGCCACGAGGGAGTCGCACCCCAGGTAGAGGTCGCATTCGCCGTCGGTGATCTTGGCGGCTCGTGCGATCGGGGTGGTGCTGATCTTGACGTCGGAGACGACCGCGCCGCCCTTCTGCGCCAGGCCGGTCTGGTCGAGGGCGCGCACGTGCCTGCCGTCGATGGCCGCGGCGGTGGCCAGCACCTGGGCCACGGTCACCACTCCGGTGCCGCCGACTCCGGTGATGCGCAGGGTGAAGTCGTCGACCGGGACCTGCGGCTCCGCCTCGGGCAAGGGACCCACCGGCGGCACGACCGGGGTCGCGGAGCGCTTCTCGGCGTCGGGGACGACGGTGACGAACGACGGGCAGTCGCCGTCCAGGCACGAGTAGTCGAGGTTGCAGGAGGACTGGTGGATCTGCGTCTTGCGACCGAACTCGGTGTCGACCGGGCGGACCGAGAGGCAGTTCGACTTCTGCCCGCAGTCACCGCACCCCTCGCACACCCGCTCGTTGATCATGACCTTGGTCGCCGGGGTCGGCTGCGATCCGCGCTTGCGCTTGCGCCGCTTCTCGGCCGCGCACTCCTGGTCGTGCACGAGGACCGTCACGCCCGGTTCGCGGGACAGCTCGGTCTGGACCTCGACGAGCTCGTCCCGGTGGCGCACGCTCACCCGGTCGCGGAGCACCCCGGCTCGGCGCAACGCCTTCCGCACGCGTTCCGGCCGGTCACCGGTCACGACGATGCGGGAGACCCCTTCTGCCAGCACGGTTTCCACCAGCTGCGGCAGGCCACCGCGAGCGCCGACCGCGTCCTGCCCGCCGGTCATGGCAACCGTCGAGTTGAACAGGATCTTGAACGTCATCGGTGACCCGGCGGCCACCGCCGCCCGGATCGCGAGGCTGCCCGAGTGGGCGAAGGTCCCGTCGCCGAGGTTCTGCAGGTAGTGGGTGGTGCGGACGAACGGCGCCATGCCGATCCAGTGCGCGCCCTCCCCACCCATCTGCGTGAGCCCGGTCACGGTGCCGACCTGCTCCTCCGGCATCAGCAGGACCATCGCGTGGCAGCCGATGCCACCGCCGACCAGCGCTCCTTCCGGAGGTTTCGTCGAGGAGTTGTGCGGGCAGCCGGAGCAGAAGTAGGGGGTGCGGGCGGCCAGCGGCAGCACGATCCGCTCGGGCCGCTTCGCGTCCTGCGTGGACTGAACGGGGAATCCGTTGTCGCGCAGGCGTCGTCGCAGCCCGGCCGCGGCTGCGCTCGGGTCGAGCTCGCCGACGTCGCTGAACAACCGGGCGCCGTGCGGGTCCCGCTTCCCGGTCACGCGGGGAGCACCCGGAATCCCGTAGAGAATCTCCTTGACCGCGACCTCCAGGAAGGCCCGCTTGTCCTCCACCACCACGATCTCGTCGAGCCCGCTGGCGAACTCGCGCACGATCTCCGGTTCGACCGGGACCACCGCCCCCAGCTTCAGGAGGCGCACTCCCAGTTTCTCGCAGGCGGATTCGTCGAGGCCGAGCTCGTCCAGCGCCTGCCGCACGTCGAGGTAGGTCTTGCCGGCCGCGACGATCCCGATCCGGGCCGGGCCGGCCGCGCCCAGGATCCGGTTGACGCCGCTGCGCCGCAGGTACTCCAGCGCGGTCGGCATCCTGACCTGGTGCAGGCTGCGCTCCAGCTCGGCGAGGTCGGGGCCGAGCAGTCGCGCGTGCGGGACGTGCGAGTAGGCCCGCAGGCCGCCGGGAAGCCCGTCCACGTCGGGCGCGGTCCACCGCGGATCGACGTGCGCGGTCGTGGCGCCGTCGGCGACGTTGGTGGCGACCTTCATCGCCGTCCACAGCCCGCTGGCGCGGGACAGCTCGACCGCGTGCAGACCGTGGTCGATGACCTCCTGGGAATCCGCCGGGTAGAAGGTCGGCATCTGCAGGTCCGCGAGCGCGGGTTCGGACGAGCAGGGCACGCTGGAGGACTTCGCGCTCGGGTCGTCGCCGACGAGCGCGACGACGCCGCCCTTCGGGGACGTGCCGATCAAGGCGGCGTGCCGGATCGCGTCGGTGGCCCGGTCCAGTCCCGGGGCCTTGCCGTACCAGAAGCCTGTGACCCCGTCGGTGGTCAGCTCGGCGACCTGCCCGGCGATCTGGGTGCCGACCAGCGCGGTCGCGGCGAGCTCCTCGTTGAGCGCCGGCGCGTGCACCACGCCGTGGTCGGCCATCAGCCGCGCGCGGCGCTGGATCTCCAGGTCGTAACCGGCCAGCGGTGATCCCTCGTAGCCGGTGACGTACAGCGAACCGCGGTGCCCTTCCCGCCGGTCGTGCCGGCTCCGGTCGAGCAGGACTCGCACGAGCGCCTGCACGCCGGTCAGGTACACCGCACCGTCCTCGGCCAGGTAGCGGGCGTCGAGCGAGAACGAACCGCGGGTCGGCGTGTCGATGGTCGTGCTCAAGCCGGCACCTCTTCCAGCGCGTCGAGACGAGACGCGGGTCACGTTAAGCCTGGTCACCCGGTTGTTCAACTGATGCAACATTTTCTAGGCCAACGGCCAGATTTCACCGTGTCGCGAGATCCACAATCTGTGCCAGCGGTCGCCTCAGATGTACTTCTGGTGCACAACCGAACGTCGAGGCGCGATTCACTGATCACCTGGCACCTCGTGGCCAGCAAAATCATGATCGAATTGCACAACTGGTCCAGAAATCGTCTCCACTATTTACGCACTGGACACCGGCGGTTACGTTCTCGCTCCACAACGGCCCAGCCGCAGCCCTCACGACAACGAGGTCCGATCGCTCAGCGCCGAGCGCGACATGGGGATGCAACCGCCATGACCAACAGCCTGATCCTGCTCAACACCGCGTTCGCGATCCTCGCCGCGGTACTGATGATCACCCGGTTCCGGGTCAATCCCGTGATCGCACTGCTGCTCAGCTCCTCCTACCTCGGAATGACCTCCGGTCTGGGCGTCGACGGCACCATCGAGGCCATCACTCGCGGCTTCGGCGACCTGATGGCCGAGATCGGCCTGCTCGTGGCCTTCGGCGTCCTCGCGGGATCGCTGCTGCAGCGGTCGGGCGCGATCGAGCGGCTGATCGAAGCCCTGCTCAAGCGGATCGGCCCGAAGCGCATGCCCTACGCGCTGTCGGTCAGCGTCGCGACCGTGCTCCAATCGATCTTCCTGGACGTGCTGGTCGTGATCGTGGCACCGCTGGCGCGCGGACTGGGCGTGCGCATCGGCAAGGCGGGCACGCCCCGGATGATCTCGGCGATGGCGATCGGCATGGAGGTCGGCGTCGTCATGGTCGTGCCGGGCATCGCCGCGCTCGCCCTTGCCGGCGTGCTCGGCGTCCCGCTGGGAACCATGCTGTCGCTCGGCCTGCTCGTCGCGGTTCCCACCACCGTCATCTCGGTGGCGATCATGCAGTTCGTGTTCCGCCACGGCTGGTGGGACGAGACCAAGGACGAACTTCCCGCATCCGCTGCGATCACCGGCAGCGGAACCGAGGGCGCATCGGACCCGCTGGGTTCGGGCGGTGCGCGGTCGACGAAATCCGTTGCGCCCAGCGCTGTCGCGTCCGAAGCGGGGGTCACCACGACCTCCCGGCCGCCGCTGCTCCTGCTGTTCGCCCCGGTCCTGGGTGCGCTGGTGCTGATCGCGACCGGTGCGTCCCTCGACGTCGTCGGGCTGGAGATCGCGCCGCTGGCCTTCGTGTGCGACCCGGTGATCGCGCTGCTGGTGGGTCTCATCGGCACGATCCTCGTCACCCGGCGCGCGGTCGGGAAGGCAGCGATGGACGAGGCGCTGGGCAACGGATTCCGCGAGAGCGGGCAGATCCTCATCCTCAACGGGGTCGGCGGCTCGCTTGCGCTGACGATCGAGAACATCGGTCTCGGCGACATCCTCGGCCGGCACTTCTCGGCGAGCACCGCCTTCCCGCTGCTGATGGTGTGGGTGATCGCGGCGATCCTGCACGTCGCGGTCGGCTCGGTGTCGATCTCGGCGATCACGGCGGCCGGGATCCTCGCGCCCCTCGCGCCGGTGATCGGGCTCGACGCGGTGTGGATCGCGCTGGCGGCAGGCGCCGGATCGCTGTTAACCATCCACGTCACCAGCAACACCTTCTGGCTGTTGCAGTCGTTGACCGGACTGACCACCCGCGGCACGCTCAAGACCTTCTCGGCCTCGGTCTCGGTGGCCTCCGTCGTAGCCATCGCGGTGATCGTTCCGTTGTCGATGGTGCTCGGATGAGGCGCTCAGCGGCCGAGTTCGTCGTGCAGCTTGCGGATGAGCAGCGAGATCCTCGGCATGATGCGGCGGCTCAGCACCACCTCGGTGGAGATCCGCTCAACGCCGTCCACGGCGATGATCTGCTGCAGCACCTCCTCCAGCCCCGCGTTGTCCTTGGCGACCACGCGGCACAGCAGGTCGGCGTCACCGGCGACCGCGTTCGCCTCGATGACCTCGGGAATCCGGCTGAGGCCGTCGAGCGCGCGGTCCAACTTGCCCTGCGCGAGGTTGAGCCGGACGTAGGCCAGGCCCTGGTAACCCATGGCGGCCGGGTCGAACTGCGGTCGCCAGCTGATCAGGACGCCCAGGCGCTGCAACTTGTCCACCCGGGACTGCACCGTCGCCCTGGCCACGCCGAGCCGGCGGGCGTACTCGCGCACACCGGCCCGGGGTTCCTCGGCGATCAGCCGGAGCACGGCCATGTCCAGCGGCTCGAAGGGGGATGACATGCGCGCTCCTCCAGGGGCGAGTGGTCCGACGGCCGGACGTTGGCATCCGACGTGGTCGATCTGTTGTACCAGATGTTCACACATCCGGTAATGAACTGATCCAGAGGTCAGCTGGACCCAGCCCGAACGAATCCGACGAGCTGAACGAGGAGGCCCCGTTGGCCCGGACCCTGGCCGAGAAGGTCTGGAACTCCCACGTCGTGCGCACCGACGGCGCGCAGGACCTGCTCTACGTGGACCTGCACCTGCTCCACGAGATCAACACCCCGATCGCGTTCGACGGCCTGCGCGCTGCGGGACGCGCGGTCCGCCGACCCGACCTCACCCTCGGCACCGAGGACCACCTGGTCCCGACGCAGAACCTGTTCAAGCGCATCGAAGAACCCGCGATGCGGCGGCAGGCCGCGCTGCTGGCCGAGAACTGCGCGGAGTTCGGCATCGAGGTCTACCGGCGCGGTGATCCCGAGCGGGGCATCGCCCACGTCATCGGCCCCGAGCTCGGACTCGTCCACCCCGGCATGACGGTCGTGTGCTGCGACTCGCACACCACGACGATGGGCGCGTTCGGCGCGCTGGCGATGGGCATCGGGACCTCGCAGGTCGAGCACGTGCTGGCCACCCAGACCCTACCGCTGACCAGGCCGAAGACGATGCGAGTCACCGTCACCGGGACGCTCGGCACGGGTGTCACCGGCAAGGACCTGATCCTCGCGCTCATCGCCCAGATCGGCACCCTGGGCGCGCAGGGGCACGTCGTGGAGTACCAGGGCCCGGCGATCGAGGCGCTGTCGGTGGAGGCGCGGATGACGGTGTGCAACATGACCGTCGAGGCCGGTTCCCGCGCAGGCATGATCGCCGCCGACGACACGACGATCGACTACCTCGCGGGCCGCCCGCACGCGCCCACCGGGGCGGAGTGGGAGGCCGAGGTCGCCCACTGGCGGACGTTGCGCTCCGACGACGACGCCACCTTCGACACCGAGGTAGTCGTGGAGGGCGACGAGATCCGCCCGTTCGTCACCTGGGGGACCAATCCCGCGCAGGGCGCGCCGATCGACGCGACCGTACCCGATCCCGCCTCCTTCGCCGACCCGCAGGAACGCACCGCGGCCACCAGGGCTCTGTCCTACATGGACCTCAAGCCGGGCACGCCCTTGCGCGACATCGAGATCGACGCGGTCTTCATCGGTTCCTGCACCAACGGCCGGATCGAGGACCTGCGCGCCGCCGCCGACGTGCTGCGCGGCCGCTCCGTCGCCGACGGGGTGCAGGTCTACCTCGTGCCCGGCTCGGACGCGGTGCGCGGGCAAGCCGTCGCCGAAGGCCTCGACGAGGTGTTCACCGCCGCCGGGGTGCAGCTGCGCACCTCCGGGTGCTCGCTGTGCGCGGCGGTCAACGAGGACCGGCTGCGTCCCGGGCAGCGGGCAGCGTCGACCAACAACCGCAACTTCGAGGGCCGCCAGGGCAAGGGGGCGCGCACGCACGTCGTCTCCCCTGCCGTTGCCGCCGCCAGCGCCGTCACCGGCCGTCTCACCTCCCCCGCGGACCTGGAGCGCTAGATGCAGGAGTTCACCGTCCACACCGGACAGGCAGCACCGCTGCGCGCCGGTGACGTCGACACCGACCAGATCATCCCGGTCCGGTTCCTCACCCGCCTGACCAAGGCCGGTCACGGGCAGGACCTGTTCGCCGACTGGCGCGACGACCCCGGTTTCGTGCTCAACGTCGAGCCCTACTCGGCCGCGACGATCCTGGTGGCGGGCCCGAACTTCGGCACCGGTTCGTCTCGCGAAGGCGCGGTGTACGCGCTCACCGACTACGGGTTCCGCGCGGTCATCGCACCGCGCTTCGGTGACATCTTCGCCGGCAACGCCCACCAGAACGGGCTGCTGCCGGTGGTCGTGCCCACTCCGGTCGTCGAACGGCTGTGGAGGCTGCTCGAAGCCGAGCCGACCGCGCCGGTGACCGTCGACCTCATCGCCCGGCGAGTTCGGGCACGCGGGATCGACGAGCCCTTCCCGATCGAGCCCGACGTGCGCGAACGCATGCTCGCCGGGCTCGACGACATCGGCCTCACCCTGCACCACACCGACGACATCGCGGGCTACGAATCCCGACGACGTCCGGCCTTGCCCACCACCGGCCGGAGGTGGGCGGCCGATCGCCGGTGATCGGTCAGGTGCTGCGGGCGAGGAGGGTTTCGGCGCGGAGGGCGATCTCCATGGTGAGGCGGTCCTCGGGGTCGTTGAGGCGGTCGCCGAAGAGCTGTTCCAGCTTGTTCATGCGGTAGCGGACGGTCTGCGGGTGCACGCCCAGGCGATCGGCGAGTTCCCTGGCGCTGCCGCGTGATTGGAGCCAGACCAGCAGGGTTTCGCTGAGCCTCGCCCGCTGCTTGACCGTGAGCTCGCCGAGCGGGGCGAGGCAGTGGGCACCGATCTGGCGGACCAGGAACTCGTCGCTGAGCAGCCACAGCGTGGTGAGGTGCTCGGCGCAGCGAGTCAGCGGGCGGTCCGGGAGGACTCCGCGCTGCACCAGGTCGATGGCTTGCCGCGCCCAGCGCAGCGAGCGGGCCGCATCGCCGAGCCGGACCTTCGGGCCGATCGCGGCGCGCCTCCCGCGGAGCTCGGCCGCCAGGCCCGCCGGGTCGGCCGGTTCGTCGGGAACGAGCATGCACGGCGTGCTGCCGTCGACGTTCGCCAGCACCTCGCCGAACGGTTGGGCGGGGTCCTGCGCCAGCTCGTCGGAGCTGGGTTCGAGGGCGATGAGGGTGACCCACTCCGGCACGTCCCACCGGGCGCTGTCGGCGAGGTCCCCGATGGCCTGCGGGGACGCCGGCGTGTCGGCCAGCAGCAGTTCCAGGAGTCGGCGCCTGCGCCGGGCCAGCGTTCCCACCTCGCGCTCCTGGGCGATGGTGTAGCCCTCGATCGACAGCTTGGAGAGGTCGTCGACGTAGGCGAAGATCGCCTCGGCGCACAGGCACAGCAGGTCGACCTGGACGTCGAGGCGCTTGCCGAACTCCGCGAAGTGCCGCCAGGCGACCCGGCCGCCCACCCGGTAGGCGGTCTGCAGGCTCTCCAGGCCGCGGCCCGCGGCGAACTCCAGCTTGCCCAGCAGGCGGAAGTACTGCGACCAGCTGTCGACTCCGTCCTCGCCGTCGTCGCGAATGTTGTTGAGCGGCTGCAGGATCGCGTGCTCGATCCCCCGCGTGAAGTACACGCCGAAGGCGGTGTCCAGTGGTTGCGCGTACTCCGGGACCACGCCCTGGATCTCGCGCACGATCGCCTTGGCCAACGGGGCGACGTAAGGCCGGAAGCCTTCGCCGATCTCCTTCGGCAGCGCGGTGAACAGCGTTCTGGCCCGGCCGATCTCGGCGATCCCCGGCCTCATCTCGTTGTGCGAAGCTGGAATCCGACGCCGGGGGTCCATCCGCTGGCCGACGCCGCCGAACTGGGTTCTCCCGCGCGACCCTCCTTCTCGGACAGCTCCGGACCCGACGTCGATCGGCATATCTCTCCCCCAAGCGGCGAATCGGGGCTCAACGCGTTTCATTCGATAACACGTTCGCAATCATGAGAACATATGGACGACAGCCGGAACTGTCAACGCATCACCCTTCCGGTTTGCGTCCGCACATGCCGCTTTCGGCTATTCGGGTGGTGATTCTTTTGGCGAGTGCCAATTTTGCGGATTCCGCTTGTGCCGGAGATGACAAAACCCGCTCGCGTCGTCGCGTTCACACCTGCGGACTCCCACTTAAGCATCATGACCAGGACTTCGCGAAGAAGATTCACATCACCGTTCTTCCCAGTTTTCTCGGCTGGACGCGCTCGGAGCAATTGATTCAAAGTGACTAATGGGTCCGTTTTGACGAATTCCGGTCCGGTCCGTAACCGATTCCACCGGGGGCGGAATTCAACCCGAGAGCCGGAGCGAGTACCGGCCAGGCGGATCTCAGTTCCCGCTGCCAGTAGGGCCAATCGTGCGTTCCGCTCCCGTAGAAGTGCGCGGTCACCGCAATTCCTTCGGCGGCCAGCCGATCGGTGAAGCTCTTCGACGTGGCCAGCGACGCCGACTCCAGCGGGTCCATCTGCCCCGGCGGATCCAGCGGTCCCGTCAGCCCGTTGCCGGACGAGATGTGCACACCGATGCCGCGCAGCTCCTCCACGTGGTCGAACGGGTTGTGCTCCGACCAGATCCGATGGTTGATCACCTCGTCCCCCCACAGCGCCAGCGGGTTGAGCCCCTCGCGCACCAGGAGCCCCTTGATCACCGAGGGCGCGCCGGGGTGCAGCGTGTTCGGGATCCCGCTGAGCGACGCCGCGGCGCCGAACATCCCGCGGTGCCGGAGGGCGTAGGCCAGGGCGCCGTACCCGCCCATGGACACGCCGGCCACCGCCCGCTCGGTGCCCGCGCGGTAGCCGCGCTCCAGGATCTGGCGCAGCTCGGTGACGTGGAAGGTCTCCCAGTCCGGCGTCCCACCCGCGCCGAAGTTCCACCACGGCGAGTACATCCCGGCCGGTCCGCCGCTGGGCATGACGACCAGCACGTCCTCGTCCGCGGTGAACTCCTCGACGTCGGTGAACCACGTCCACGCCTGGTAGTCGGCCGTTTCGCAGCAACCGTGCAGCAGGTACAGCACCGGCCACGCCCGGTCCGGCTCCGCCGCCCAGCGGGTGGGCAGCAGCAGCCGGACCATCGCGGTTCCGCCCAGCGCGGGCGAAGCGATCTCCAGGTCGACCTCACGATCGTCCACTCTGAACTCCCGGATCACCCTCGCCCCGTCGTCCGCCGCCGCGCCGGGCGGTGCCGCCGCGCTGGAACCGGCACCCAGCAGCATCGCTGCCACGACCAGCACCGCCAGCACCCTCGAGGAACGCGCTGCCCGCGTCACAGCGGCATGTTCCCGTGCTTCTTGGCGGGCAACGACTGCCGCTTGGTGCGCAGCATCCGCAACGCCCGCGCGACGTGGAACCGGGTCCGCGAGGGCTGCACGACCATGTCCACGTGCCCGCGCTCGGCCGCCCGGTAGGGGTTGGCGAACGCCTCCGCGTACTCCGCGGTGAGCCGCTCGTGCAGGGCGTCGCGCTGCTCGTCGTCGGCCTCCCCCAACTGCTTCCGGTGCAGGATCGCCGCAGCACCCCGGGCTCCCATCACGGCGATCTCCGCGGTGGGCCAGGCGATGTTGACGTCGGCGCCGAGGTGCTTGGAACCCATCACCGCATAACCACCTCCGTACGCCTTGCGCACCACCACGGTCACCTTCGGCACCGTGGCCTCCGCGTAGGCGTAGATCAGCTTCGCCCCGCGCCGGATGATCCCGCTGCGCTCCTGCGCCACGCTGGGCAGGTACCCGGGCACGTCGGCGAGGGTGAGCAGCGGGATGTTGAAGGCGTCGCAGAACCGCACGAACCGCGCCGCCTTCTCCGAGGCGTCGATGTCGATCACCCCGGCCAGCCTCTGCGGCTGGTTGGCCACCACGCCGACCGTGCTTCCCTCGATCCGCGCGAACGCGCAGATCATGTTGGGGGCGAACCTCCCGTGCGCCTCCAGGAACTCCCCGTCGTCGACGATGCGCTCGATGAGCTCGTACATGTCGTACGCCTGGTTCTCCGAGTCCGGGACCAGGCGGTCCAGCTCCTCGTCCGACGCGGCCGGCTCCTCGGGTTCGTACGCCGGGGGCGCTTCCAGGTTGTTCGCGGGCAGGTAGCCGAGCAGGGTCCGCACCCAGGAGAACGCGTCCTCCTCGTCGGAGGCCACGTAGTGGGCGTTGCCGGAGACCTCGCCGTTGGTGGCCGGGCCTCCCAGCTCCTCCAGTCCCGGGCGCTCACCCGACACCGCCTGCACGACATCGGGTCCGGTGACGAACATGTGCGAGCTGCCGTCGACCATCACGGTGAAGTCGGTGATGGCCGGCGAGTACACCGCGCCGCCCGCGCAGGGGCCCATGATCATCGACAGCTGCGGGACCACGCCCGAGGCGTGGGTGTTGAGCCGTCCCAGCTCCGCGTAGTAGGCCAGCGACTCGACGCCCTCCTGGATGCGGGCACCGCCCGAGTCGTTGATTCCGACGACAGGGCAGCCGATGCTCATCGCCAGCTCCATCACCTTGAGCACCTTGCGCCCGAAGGTCTCCCCCATGCTCCCGCCGAACACCGTGAAGTCCTGCGAGAACACGCACACCGGACGGCCGTCGACCGTGCCGTGGCCGGTGACCACGCCGTCCCCGAACGGCCTGCTGCGGTCCATGCCGAAATCGGTGCACCGGTGCCGGGCGAACTCGTCGATCTCCACGAACGAATCGGCGTCGAGCAGCAGGTCGATGCGCTCGCGGGCGGTGAGCTTGTGCTTGGCGTGCTGGCGGTCCCGCGCGCGCTTCTCGGCCGCCTGCGTGACCTCCTCGTGGCGAGCGGCCAGGTCGGCTATCCGATCCGCGGTGGTGGCGCGATCGACGGTCGCTTCGAACATGCCAGTTCTCCCTCCAGGTGTTGCGCGATCACCGAGACGTGCGGCGGGTCGATCATGGACACGTGGTCGCCGGGCACCCGCACGATCCGCAGATCGGAGCAGAACTCGTCCCACCCCAGCGAATCGTCGGTGCGCAGGTAGCGCGGGTCCAGCGAGGTCGTCAGCGGATGCGGTTCGCTGGAGCGGAACAGCACCACCCGGCCCGGGTAGGGGCGCGGCCGGTACCGCTCGGCGATGCGGGCGTCCACGTAGGACGTGTACTGGTGGTGCAGCACGGCTTCGCCCATGTCGGGAACCCGCTCGGCGATGCGGTCCATGACGAAGCGGATCTGCTCGTCCTCCGAGAGCCCGCCCAACTCCTCGACGCGGATGCCCAGGCTGGTGCCGTAGGTCTGCTCGACGTACTCCAGGAACCGGCCGTACCGGCTCAGCAGCAGGTCCTGCTGCGCGTTCTCCGCCGCGGGCAGCGGCAGGATGCTGTCGATCATGGCCACGAACTCGACCTGCTCGCCGAGTTCGGTGAGCCTGCGGCCGACCTCGTAGGCCAGGCAGCCGCCGAACGACCAGCCCGCGAGCCGGTACGGTCCGCCGGCCTGGATCTCGCGCAGCATCCCGATGTAGCGCTCGGCGATGTCCTCGACCGAGTTCGCCTCGTCCAGCCGCTCGAAGCCGTAGCAGGGCTGCTGGTCGTCGAGCAGGTCCACCAGCGGCCGGTAGACGCCGGTGGAGCCGCCTGCCGGGTGGAACAGGAACAACGGGGTGCGGTCGCCGCGATCGCGCAGGGCCAGCACCGGCTCCGCTGCGACCTCGACCTCCGGCCGCAGCAGGTCGGCCATCGCGGCGATGGTCGGTCTGGCGAACAGCTCCTCGTGACCGGGTGCCCCGGGGTGCTGCTCGACGACGCGCGCGTGCACCTGCTGGGACAGGGCCTCATCACCGCCGAGGGCGAAGAAGTCGTCGTGCACGTCGAGGGTTTCGACGCCGAGCGCCTCGCGCCACAAGGTCGCCACCCACCGCTCGACCTGCTCGCGGGGTTCCAGCACCGACCGCGCGGTCTCGGCCTGCTGGGGTTCCTCGGCCGGTCGCAGCCCCAGCTCGGCGGCCACGTGCGCGGCCACCTCGGCCAGGCTCGCGCCCCGGAGCAGCATCGGGATCGGGACCGTCATGCCGAAGTCGCGCTCGAACGCGGTTCTGGCGCGCATCGCCATCAGCGAGTCCAGGCCGAGCCGGGTCAGCGGTGCGCCGGTGTCGATGTCGGCCTCCGCCAGGCCCGTCAGGGCACCGATGCGACCGACCAGGGCGTCGAGGATCGTCCGGTGGGCCTGCTCGGGTTCCAGCCCTCGCAGCGCCTCGACGTCGGGTCCGGCCTCGTCGAACTCCGCCCCGTCCGGGCCGGCGGTGACCTCCGCGGCGAGTTCGCCGAACATCGGGCGCCGGGCCAGTTCGGGGAACAGCGCCAGCGTGCCCGCCACGTCCAGACGCGTGATGCCCGTCGCGGCCCGCCCGCTGGCCAGCACCGCTTCCAGCGCTTCCACGCCCTCGGCCGGGGTGAGCGGCCGCAGCACGGCCGAGTCGCGGCCGACGGCACCACCCAGCTCGTCCCACGGGCCCCAGTTGATGGTCGCCGCGGGCAGCCCCCGCGTGCGCCGCCACTGGACGAAGGCGTCCAGCCAGGCGTTGGCGGTGGCGTAGGCGGTCTGGCCGGGCGAGCCGAACAGCGCGGCCGCCGACGAGAACACCAGCCACCAGTCCAGTTCCAGTTCGGCGGTCGCGTCGTGGAGCCTGATCGCGCCGACGACCTTCGGCCGCCACACCCGGGCGAGATCGGACTCGGTCATGGTGCTGACCGTGGCGTCGGCCAGCACGCCCGCCGCGTGCAGCACGCCCCGCACCGGCATGCCGTCGGTTCCGGCCTCGCCGACGAGCTGTTCGGCCACGCCGCTCTCGGCGGTGTCGCCGAGGACCACACGCACGTCGGTCCCCCTGTCGCGCAGCTCCTCGAACACCGCCTCGGCCTCCACCGACGGGGCGCTGCGCCCGCAGAGCACGACCCTGCTCGCGCCGCGCTCGGACAACCAGCGCGCCACGAGCAGCCCCAGGCCGCCGAGACCTCCGGTGATCGCGTAGGCGCCGTCGCGCACCGCCGGAACCGCCGCGGATTCGGGGATCTCGGCCCGCGCGAGGCGGGCCGCGTACCGGGTTCCGGCCCGCCAGGCGACCTCGTCGTCCGGTGATCCCGCGTCGAGCTCGGACATCAGCGCACCGGGGCTGGCCAGATCCAGGTCGAGGTGGGTGACGTGCAGCTCCGGGTGCTCGAAGGCCAGGACCCGGACCAGGCCCCGCAGGAACGCCGCGCCGGGTGCTCCCGGCTCGCCGTCGCGCACCGCGACCGCGTCCTGGGTGACCAGCCACAACCTGCCCTCGGCGGCGGTCAGCTCGTTGGCCGCCGTGGCTGCGTTGAACAGCAGCCGCCGGGAGTGCTCCGAGGAGTCGTAGTGCTCGGACGATCCCGCCACCAGCAGCACGCCCGCCAGCGGCGCGTCAGAGCCCGCGTTGGACTTCGCCTCGCTCAGGCTCACGATGTCCGATGTGGACAGGATCAGCGGATCGTCGCCGCTGTCGGCGATCTCGGCGGCCAGTCGGGCGACCTCCGGGCCGGCCGTGCCGTCAGCGAGCAGCAACCAGCTCCGGCGAGGCCTGTCCCGCTGCCGCTCCGGCGGGTCCGCGACCTGCCAGCGGAGCTCGAAGCTCTTGTCCTCCAGCGGAACCGGGATCGGTGTCCGCAACCGGCGCAGGTACACCTCGGCGATCTCGACGACCACCTGGTCGGCGCGATCGACGAGCTGCACGGTGCCGACCAGCCCGTCCTCCTGCTCGTCGGCGGGGTCGAGGACGGCGTCGCAGCGCACACCGTCGGACGGGTCGCCGAACACCCGCACCGAACCGATGGACATCGGCAGGTAGAGCGCCTGCTGCTCGGTGACCCGGTCGGCGGCTGCCGCCGCCAAGGTGTGCAGGCAGGCGTCGGCCAGGGCCGGGTGCAGGGTGCAGCGCCTGCTCGGCGGTGCCGCGGAGGGCAGCGCGATGCTCGCCGAGGCCCGGCCCGGTGCCGCGCGGACGGTGCGCAGACCCCGGAACGCGGGGCCGTAGCGCTGCCCGATCTCGGCGAACTCGCGGTAGACGTCGAGCGGGCGCGATCCGGGGGTCTCGTCGGTGACCTCTCCGATGAGCACCGGGTCGGGCCGGTCGGGGGACTCGGCCCGCACGGTCGCCGCGGCGTGCCGGATCCAGCGGCCCGCCGCGGACTTGGCGTGCACGCCCACCTGCACGGAGTCGGGTCCGGTCTTGCGCAGCGACGTGTGCACCGTGGTGCTGCTGGTCAGCGGCAACGGCTGGCGCAGCTCCAGGTCCCGCACGCGCAGCGGCCGGTCGGCCCCGAACGCCACGCGCGCGGCGGACAGCGCCGCCTCCAGGTACGCCGTCGCGGGCAGCACCGGCACGTCGTGGACCACGTGGTCGGCCAGCCACGGCTGCACGTCGGTGCCGACCTCGACGCGCCACACGTGGTGGTCGCTGTCCGGGACCTCGATGTGCGTGCCCAGCAGCGGGTGCTCACCGGGTGCCGTCCGGCGCGGGCGCCGGACCCAGTGCGGCTGGTGCTCCCACACCGGTCCGGGCAGGTCGACCACCGGGGCCTGCGGGTACCGGCGCGCCAGCGCGGACGCGTGCCCGGTCACGTGCAGCGCGGCCAGTCCGCGCAGCAGGCTGATCTGGTCGTCGGCGTCGCGGACCAGCGTGGGGATCGCCGTGACCTGGTCGATCCCGGCTGCTCGGGCGGTGCCTTCGACGGCGAACCGCGCGATGGGGTGCGGGGAGATCTCCAGGAAACCGCGGTGGCCGTCGGCCATCGCGGCGGCCAGGGCCTGGGTGAAGCGCACCGGACGCCGCAGGTTGCTCGCCCAATAGTGCTCGTCGAACTCCGGCACTGCCGTGACGTCGTCGAGAACCGTGCTGTAGCAGGTGATCTCGGGTTTGGCCGGGTTGAGCTCGCCGAGGCGGACGACGAACTCGTCCAGGACCGGGTCGACGGCCGGCGAGTGCCCGGCACCCCGGACGTCGAGCGTGCGGGCCATCCGACCCATCGACTCCACACGCTCGACCAGGGCGTCGACCTGGGTCGCGTCGCCGGTGACGGTGCACTGGGTCGGCGAGGCGTGCACCGCGATGGACACGTCGGGGTAGTCCTCGGCGAGTTCGCCGAACTCGGCGCTGGAGAGCTCGATCGCGGCCATCCGGCCCGCGCCGGTGGCGTCGATGACGCCCAGCAGCCGGGAGCGGAGTGCCATCACCCGCAGGCCGTCGGCGACCGGCAGCGCACCGGCGACCACGGCCCCGGCGACCTCGCCCATCGAGTGGCCGACGATCGCAGCGGGTTCGACGCCGTGCGCGCGCCAGGTCTCCGCCAGCGCCACCTGCATCCCGAACAGGACCTGCTGCCGGGCGGCCAGATCCGGTGCCGGGGCATCGCCTCGGAGCACGTCGCTGAGCGAGAAGTCCGACTCCGACCGGAAGATCGGGTCCAGTCCGCTCACCGCGGAGCGGAAGGCGGGTTCGCTCTCCAGCAGTCGGCGTCCCATTCCCGGCCACTGCGATCCGTACCCGGAGAACACGAAGACGACTCCGGGATCCGCGGTGTCATCGACGAAGGCGTCCTCGTCCGGGCGGGCCCGCGCGACCGCCCGCAGCCGCTCGGCCAGTTCGTCGCGGTCGGCGGCGACCACGGCCGCGCGCTGCGCGAGGTGGTCCCGCCGCGTGGCCAGCGCTGCGGCCACGTCGCCGAGCCGGACGTCGTCGTCGAGCCAGTCGGCGAGGTCGGCGGCTCGACGGCGCAGCGCCGACGGGGTGCGCGCGGAGAGCGCGAAGACGTGCGGGACGCCGCCGGGTTCCGGATCGGGTTCGGCGTCCGGCCACTCCTCCAGCACGACGTGGGCGTTGGTGCCGCCGAACCCGAACGCCGACACGCCCGCTCGGGCGATTCCCGAGTAGCGCGGCCACCGCGCACCGGTGCCGGCCACGCGCAGCCGCTCGGCGTCGAAGTCGATGTGCGGGCTGGGTTCGTCGAGGTGCAGGCTCGGCGGGATCTTCCCGTGCACCATCGCCAGCACGACCTTGATCAGCCCGATGAGCCCGGCGGCGCCCTCCAGGTGCCCGAGGTTGCTCTTGACCGAGCCGAGCAGGAGCGGGCGGTCGGCGGAGCGCGAACCACCGAGCACCGCACCGAGCGCCTCCGCCTCGATCGGATCGCCCAGGGCCGTCCCCGTCCCGTGCGCCTCCACGTAGTCCACGACGGACGGATCGAGATCGGCGGCGGCGTAGGCGTCGCGCAGCAGCGCGCGCTGCGCGTCCGGGTTGGGCGCGACGATCCCGTTGGAGCGGCCGTCGGAGTTGGTCGCGGTGCCGCGCACGAGCGCCAGCACCCGGTCTCCGTCGCGACGGGCATCGGTGAGGCGCTTGACCAGCACGACGCCGCACCCCTCGCCCCGCACGATGCCGTCGGCGGAGGCGTCGAAGGGCTTGCAGCGCCCGTCGGGTGAGAGCACGCCCGCGCGGTGGAAGTTCGCGGTGATCCCCGGCGAGAGCATCAGGTTCACCCCGCCGACCAGCGCCAGGTCCGTCTCCCCGGCGCGCAGGCTCGCCGCCGCCTGGTGCACGGCGACCAGCGACGACGAGCACGCCGCGTCGGTGGTGAGGCTCGGCCCGCGCAGGTCGAGCAGGTACGACAGCCGGTTCGCGGCGATCGCCGCCGCGGCCCCGGTGCCCGTCCACGCGTCGACCCCGTCGAGCTCGCCCATCGTCAACGACCCGTACTCGCTGGAGGACAGCCCGACG
This sequence comes from Saccharopolyspora terrae, assembly GCF_004348435.1. Taxonomy (NCBI): domain Bacteria; kingdom Bacillati; phylum Actinomycetota; class Actinomycetes; order Pseudonocardiales; family Pseudonocardiaceae; genus Saccharopolyspora; species Saccharopolyspora terrae. Next base: position 24,618 of record NZ_SMKS01000007.1, read on the forward strand.
AACACACCGGTCCTGCTGCCGCGCAACGACTTCGGCGGGATGCCCGCGTGCTCCAGGGCCTGCCAGGTCACCTCCAGCAGGATGCGCTGCTGCGGGTCCATCGCCGCAGCCTCCACCGGGGTGATGCCGAAGAACCCGGCGTCGAAACCGGCGACGTCGTCCATGAACCCGCCGCGCCTGGGCAGGTCGGTCCACTCCTCGGCCGGGGCGAAGTCGGTCCAGCGCCCCTCGGGCAGGTCCCGGATCGCCTCCTGGCCGTCGTCGAGGAGCCGCCAGAAGTCCTGCGGTGAGTTCACTCCCCCGGGCAACCGGCAGCCGAGCCCGACGATCGCGATCGGCTCGTCGCGACGGATCCGCGGTCGCGGGATCTCGATCTCCTCGTCGTCGTCATCGTCGCCGGACAGCCGCGTCGCCAGGGCCGCGATCGTCGGGTTCTGCCACACCAGGGTGGGCGACAGCCGCCTGCCGAGCCGTTGCCCCAGCTCCGCAGCGAGCGCGACCGCGTCCCGGGAGGACAGGCCGAACTCGTGCAACGGACGGTCCACCTCGACGCGGTCGGCAGGCAGGCCGCTCGCGTGCGCGATCCGCTCGACCAGCCACTGCCGAACCTCGGCTTCGCTCATCGTGTTTCGGGCGTTCATCACGAGCTCCCTCGCAGAGTTCCGGTGAGGTAGTGCTTGCGCGCCGCCGAGCGCGAGATCTTGCCGCTGGAGGTGCGGGGCACCTCACCGGGATCGAGGACGACGAGTTCGCGGACGTTGAGCCCGTGCCTGCCGGTGACCGCGCTGCGCACGGCCTGGCGCAGCGCGTCGAGGTCCACCTCGTGCTCGGCGAGCCGGCTGGCGCGCTCCACCGCCACCACGGCCGACTCGCCGTCGTCGGTGGGCACCGCGAACGCCGCCGCCGAGTGCCTGCGGACGGCCGGGTGCGCCTGCTCGACGGTCTCCTCCACGTCCTGCGGGTAGTGGTTCCGGCCGTCGACGATGATCAGGTCCTTGATCCGTCCGGTCACGTACAGCTCGTCCTCGTGGATCACGCCGAGGTCACCGGTGCGCAGCCAGTGCCCAGCGCCGTCGGCCGCGGGGACGAACGTGCACGCCGATTCCTCCTGCCTGCGCCAGTAACCGCGTCCCACGTTGGCGCCGCGGACCCAGATCTCGCCCACCTGGTCCTGCGGGAGCTCCTGCTCGGTGTGCTGGTCGACGATGCGCACCAGCTGGTCCACCGGAAGCCCGCAGGAGACCAGCGTGCTGACGTCCTCACCCGTCGCAAGCACCGCCCGGCCCGCGGCCAGCCGCTCGCGGTCGAGGTGCACGCGCCGCGGTGCGGCTCCGGCCGGGCTCGCCGAGACCAGCACGGTGGCTTCGGCGAGCCCGTAGGAGCTGCGGTGCACCCGGGCTTTGAGGCCGCACTCGGCGAAAGCCCCGTGGAAGCGATCGATCGCGCCCGCCTGCACCGGTTCGCTGCCGTCGATCAGCGCGCGCACGTGGTCCAAGCGCAACCGCACCTTGTCGGTGTCCTCGACGCGCGCCGCGCAGTAGGCGTAGGCGAAGTTGGGGGCCGCGCTGATCGCGCCCGGGTTCGCCGACAGGGCCTGCAACCACCGGACGGGCCGCTCGATGAACGCCACGGGGTCGATGAGCACCGAGCGGGTTCCGGCGACCAGCGGTGCGGCCAGCGCCAGCATCAGCCCCATGTCGTGGAACAGCGGCAGCCAACTCACCGTCGGGGTGCGGCCGGCGACGGCCTCGTAGGCCGACATCGCCTGCGCCGCGTTGGCCACCACGTTGCCGTGCGTGATCATCACGCCGGTCGGGGCCTTGGTGGAACCCGACGTGTACTGCAGGTACGCCAGCTCGCCCGGCCCCTGCTCGACGGGTTCCCAGTCGTCGGCGGCGGATTCGGGAACCTCGTCGACGGCGACGACCTGCGGGCCGTCGAGCTCGCGTTCGCGCAGGAAGTCCCGCACCGGGTCGAGCTTGTCGGCCACGGTGAGCACGACGCTCGGTTCGCAGTCGGCGAGCACTCCGGCGAGCCGGTCGGCGTGGCCCGGCAGGTCCGGTGCGAACAACGGCACCGCGACCATCCCGGCGCGACAGGCGCCGAGGAAGGCCACGAGGTAGTCGACCCGCTGCGGCACCAGCACCGCCACCCGATCTTCGGCGGACGAGAGCCGTTGCAGCGCACCAGCCACCGCGCTCGCCCGGCGGTCGAGCTCGGCCCACGTCAACGACACGGCGAGACCTTCCGGGCTCTCGCCGTAGTCGAGGTGCGTGACCGCCAGGCGGTCGCTCATCTCCTGCCCGCACCGCGCCAGCAGCGCGGACAGCGACGCACCTTCGACGTCCCGGAGCCACGAAGCGGGCGCGTCGGCGATGACCTCAGCAGTCGTTCGCATGATTCTCCAAACGGTTGTGCGGAAAATGCGGATCCGGGCAGGAATCGACCCGGAACGCATTCGACGGAAGAGGAGAAGAACAATTCCCGTTGGGCGAATTTCTCGGACGGGTCACTCGCCACCGGAATCGGCGGTTTCCCGGCGCTGGTCGAATTGGCGGGACCGGAAGCAGGCGAAGGTCACCGCGGCGGCCAGCAGTTCCACCACCGCAGCGGTGACCAGGCCGGCGGTGAATCCCGAGGCCAGCGCCTGCGGTTCGGGCGCACCGGCGGACAGCTCGGCGCTCTGGCGGACGGTGAGCACGAGCCCGATCAGGGCGACCCCGAGCGCGCTGGACAGCTCGCGGGAGGCGGTGAGCGCACCGGAGGCGATGCCCGCGTCCCGAGTGGCGACCACTTCCAGCGAGTACGACGTCAGCGGCGTGGTGAACGCCGACCCCGCACCGATGAGCAGCAACCCCGGGATGCGCGGCGGGATCGACGGGACGTGGTTGACCACAGCGATCGCCAGCAGCCCCGCGCTGACCAGGATCAGTCCGACCAGCACGGTGCTGCGAGGGCCCCAGCGGTCGACGGCCGGTGCCACCAGCGGTGTCGCGGCGACGATCGCGACCGCGACCAGCACCAGCGGCAACCCGGCCCCGGTGGGGGTCAGTCCCAGCGACTCCTGGTGCAGCAGCGGCGTGAAGAAGAAGACGCCGCTGACCCCCAGTCCCCAGAGCAGCTGCACCGACACCCCACCGAGGAACGCCCGCTCGGCCACCAGAGCGCGCGGCAGCATCGGGTGCGCGGTGCGGCGCTGGACCACCACGAACGCCACCAGCGCCAGCGCGCCCAGCCCGGCGGGGACGACGCGGCCGAGCAGATTCGGGGTCTGCTCGCCCGTGCCGACCAGCGCCATCAGGAGCAGGATCATCGCCGCGGTCACCAGCAGCATGCCCCAGACGTCGACCCGGCCCGGCGCGGATCGCCGGGTCGTCGCCGCGACGGGAGCCAGCGCGGCGGCGGCCACCGCGAAGGGCACGTTGCTGAAGAAGATCCAGCTCCAGTGCAGGTGTTCGCTGAGCATGCCGCCCGCGGCCGGTCCGACCGCGATCGCCACGGCCAGCGCCGCCGTCCAGATGCCCGCGCCGATCGCCCGGCCCCTGACGTCGAGGTTGGTGCGCAGCAGGCTCAGGGTCGCCGGCACCAGGACCGCCGCGGCGGCGCCCTGCACGACGCGGGCGGCGATGAGCGCGGCGGCGTCGCGGGCGAAACCCCCGGCCAGGGCCGCCGTTCCGAACACCAGCAGCCCGAGCAGCAGCGCGCGGCGCTGACCCCACCGGTCGACCAGGTTGCCCGCGACCAGCAGCAGACCCGCGAACGGCAGGATGTAGCCGAGGCTGATCCACTGCAGCTCGGTCAACCCCAGCCCCAGCTCCCTGCCGATGGAGGGAACCGCGGCCGCCACGATGTTGTTGTCCAGCGTCGTGACGAACGCGACCAGGGCGATGATCAGCAGCGTCGGCAGGGCCGCGCCGCGCGGCTGCGCGATGCCGATCGGCCCGGTGAGTCGGCCGGACACCATGATCACATCTCCACGTTCTGGTTCTCGGCGAGCGCGGCGTCGTCCTCGGCGCCGAACTGGTCCTCCAGGCGTTCCGGGCTGTAGTCGACGTCGATCGCGGCCACCTCCGCACCGCGCGCGGCCTCGATCGAGCTGAGCCTGCGGGCGGCCCGGTCGGTGGCGTAGCCGAACACATCGCCCAGGTCGAAGCCGAAGGGGTCGTCGTCGAGCTGGTCGAGCGAGTGCTGGATCTGGGTCATGACGTGCGGCAGGAGCACGTCCATCTGGTCCTGCACGATCGCCCAGTTGGCGTCGTCGGCGGCGACGTGCCGCCGGCAGGTGAAGGTGCCCCAGGCCATGTGCCTGCGCTCGTCATCACCGATCCGGCGGATGAGCTGCTGCATCCCGGGCAGGATTCCGGCGTGCTTGCACGCCTTGTTCCACACGAAGTAGCCGGTCAGGGCCAGCACGCCCTCGACGATGTGGTTGTAGGTCACCGAGGCGCGGATCTGGTTCTCCGGGCTCGGATCGTCGTGCAGCCGGCTCAGCGCCTCGGGCAGGGCGTCGAAGAAGATCGCCCGGTAGCCGGGGTTGTCGCGCACGTGGTGGTGCAGGTCGTCGGTGAGCCCGACCGCGTCCAGCCACAGCCGGAAGACCTGCGCGTGCTTGGCCTCCTCGAAGCAGAACTGGGTCAGGTACATCTCGTCGGCGATGCGCCCCTCGGCCCGCATCGCGGCCAGGAACGGCTGGATCTCCTCCGCGACGGCCTCCTCACCGCCGAGGAACTGGGCGCACAGCATGGTCCCGGCGAAGCGCTGCTGCTCGTCGAGTCCCGCCCAGTCGTCGGCGTCCTGGCTGAAGTCGAGCTCGGCGGGGTTCCAGAACTTGGCGTTGCCCTTGTCGAACAGGCGGAGCGGGAGCGAGTCCCAGTTCAGGCCGCCCTCCTGCAGCGAGTGGAAGCCCTCTCGGGAGCGCTCTCGCGGGCGGGCGTCGATCACGTTTCCGGTCACCGTGGTGTCCCCTCTCCACGTCCTACGGGAATGTCCACATGGGATGGATCCGCTTCCGGTGAGGTGAGCGCGACCCGCCCTCCGCCGGAGTTCCAGTCGATGAACAGCGGATCCTTGGTGTCGATCACCAGTCCCAGCCGGTGGTCGGCCGGGATGTCGTACGCCGTCGGCGAGAACCGCAGGTCGAAGGCCTCGGGCTCGCCCGGTGCGCCGTCGGTCCAGCTCATCGGCAAGTAGTTGATCAGGCGCCCGCCGTCGGCGGGGTCCACGTCGTAGAGGTAAGCGACGATCGTGCCGGTCGGGGCTGGCGGGACCACCGTCACGCGCACCGACACGGCCCCGCGCACCGGAAGCCGTTGCGGCAGTTCCGGGCTGGTCCACACCGCGCCGCGCTCGCGGTCGACGGCCGGCAGCCACGTCCTCGGGGGTTCGCCGGAGAGCGCCTCGAAGCTGTAGCTCGCCAGCGGCACCCCGCCGTAGGCCGCGGTGTCGCGGTCGGTGTCGATCTCGACGGTCCACCCCGGTCGCGGTGCATCGCCGATCACGCCTTCCGATTCGTCCTGGCCGGGACCGAGGTAGAAGCGCCTGGGCTCGCCTTCCGCGGACCGCCAGCCCGGGTGGAACTCGGGCTCGTGGGTGCCGGGCCGGGCCCGCAGCACCACCGGCTGCTCCCGGAGGATGGAGGGGTCGGTGCCGGCGACGGTGGCGTCGAACCACCGGTGGACGGTGTCCCAGGTCTCGCTGGGAAGGCCCAGCAGACCGCCGGATTCGGCCGAGGCGTGCTCGCCCGGGATCAGGTCCAGGCGCTTGACCCCGGCGTAGTCGTTGAACAGCTCGACCATCTGGTCCGGCGGGAACACCGTTTCGCTCCAGGTGTGCCCGATCAGCAGCGCCGGCCGGTTCTCGTTGAGCCGGCCGAGGTACCGGCGGGGCGAGCGGACCCGGGCCCACTCGTTGATCACCTCCCGGTCGACGGGGTCCGGGGTGGGGTCGAAGAAGGTGCGCAGCATCCAGTCGGTCTCGGGGCTGAGCCTGCCGTGCGCCCAGCCGGAGGTGTAGAGGATCAGCGCGACGAGACCGCGCCGGGTCTCGTTGCCGTACAGCGAGTGCACCAGGTCGTACCAGCCGCTGAGCGAGACCACCGAGCGGATGCGCTGGTCGAAAGCGGCTGCGATGAGGCCGATTCCGGCTCCGTAGGACACCCCGGCGAGCCCGATGCGGGCCGGGTCGGTCGCGGTGTTCGCGCAGGTCCAGTCGAGCACGGTGGTGACGTCGCCGATGTCCTCGGGACCGGCGGTGTCGACCTCGCCCTCCGATTCGCCGAATCCCCGCGCCCCGTAGGCCACCACGACGTATCCGTGGGAGGCCAGGGTGCGGGCGGGCATGACGTTCTGGGTGGATCCGCCTCCCCACGCGCTGACCAGCACCACGGCCGGATGTGGTCGCGGCGTGCGGGGTTCCAACACCATCGCTTTCAGCGCGACGCCGTCCGCGGCGATGATGTCGACGAAGCGCGTGGTGAAACCCGTCTCCGCTCGCGCTACGGGCGCGGCGGCGCCGAGGAGGGCCAGCGCCGAGACCGATACAAACGTCCTGCGGCTGTGCATTTCGTCCGCCTTTCGTTGTTCGCCATTCGCGACTCGCGGCGACGGGGCGGAACCATAAGCACGGAGTTCAACTTCCGGCAAGGACGCGCATTTCCGTTTCCGCGCACGTGACAAACGCCGAAAACGTTTTTGTCATGCGGCGTACAACTAATCGGTCAAGGCCTCGACATTGCGTTCAGCTCCGCTAATCTCGCCCATCCCAACCAGCTGAGCAATCGGAGGTCGGTAGTGCCTGAATTAGCACATCGCAAGCGGGTTGTCGCGTTGGTGGTGACCGCGCTGGGCGTCGCGTGCTGCACCGCAGCGGTCGCACCGGCGGCCACCGGCGAGAGCCCTGCCGGGGTCGCCCGGGCCGCGCAGCAGCCGGGTCCGTTCGACGACACCTTCTACGTGCCACCGGAAACGCTGCCGGCGGGCGAACCGGGTGACGTCATCCGGTGGCGGCCGGCGTTACCGGCGCTGAACTCCGCCAACGCCGACGCCTGGCAGGTCATGTACCTGTCGACGAACGCGCTCGGCGAGCGCAACGCCGTCACCGCAACGGTCCTGGTCCCGAAGAACGCGGATCCCGCGAAGGCACCGATCGTCGGCTACGCGCCCGGCACTCAGGGACCGGCGTTCAAGTGCACCGCGTCCAAGGCGATCGAGCGCGGAACCCTCTACGATCAGCCCGCCGTCAACGACCTGATCAGCCGGGGGACACCACCCACGACCCGCTGCCCACCCCGCAGTGGCAGGCGCGGATCGAGGAGAACCGGCTGGGCACCAAGGCGATTGAAGTCCCGGTGTTCCAATACCACGCGACCACCGACGAGATCGTCAACACCCCTCAGGCCGACGCGCTGCACCACCGGTACTGCGACATGGGCGTCCCGGTGACCTGGAAGACCTACGTCTCCGACCACCTCTCGGGGATCTTCGCGGGCAACGCCGACGCCGGGCAGTTCCTGGCCGACCGGTTCGAGGGCAAGCCGGCCGAACCGAACTGCTAGCACCTCACCTGGACGCCACCCCGGTTCCCCGTCCGGGGTGGCGTCTTCCAGCGCGAGCGCGTCAGTTCGCGTCGCCGAGGACTTCGTCGATGCCGTCGCCGCTGCGCCAGTCCCGGAGCAGCTGCTGGAACACGGCCGGGCCGGGGCCGAAGGTGCGGCGCGGTCGGGCCGCGCCCTCGTTGTTGTAGTAGCCCGGCGTGCACTCGGCGTCGAACCAGGCCCGCTCGGGCGAGGTGGCCTCGATCGTGGCGACCCAGTCGATCTCGGCTTCCACCGCGGGTTCGACGCACTTCACGCCGCGCTCGCGCGCTGCGGCGATGACCTCGCCGACGTGGATCGCCTGCTCGTCGAGCACGTGGACGAAGTTCACCGAGGGGGCGTTCTGCAGCGCTCCCAGGTGGAACAGGTTCGGAAAGCCGTTGCAGCAGAAGCCGTGCAGCGTCCGGACGCCGGTCTCGCGCCAGGCGTCCAGGAGCCGCGTGCCGTCCCTGCCGTGGACCGGGAGGCGGCCGGTCATGACGTCGGACTTGCCGACCTCGAAGCCGGTCGCGAAGATCACGCAGTCCACTTCGTACTCCTGCCCACCGACGACCACGGAGTTCTCGCTGAACCGCTCCACCCCGCCGTGGTCGGCGGTGTCGACGAGCGCGACGTTGGGCCGGTTGAACGCCTTCAGGTACTCGTCGCTGAAGGTGGGCCGCTTGCAGCCGTACCGGTACCAGGGCTTGAGCAGCTCGGCCGTGGCCGGGTCGTCCACGACCTCCTCGACCCTCGCGCGCAGCCGGTTCATCTTCTCGAAGTCGAGCAGCTCCTCGACCCGCTCCCACTCGTCGACGTCCCAGTCCGCGCGCGCGTCGGTGGCGATGATCTTGCCGAGCACGTTCGCGCTCGCCGTCCAGGCGTCGTCGACGAGGTCCACCTCCGCCGGTCGCCCGGTCACGACGGCCTGGAAGTTCTCCCGCCGCCGCGCGTGCCAACCGGGCTCCAGCGAGGCCGCCCACTCCGGATCGGTCGGGCGGTTGTCGCGCACGTCCACGGAGGACGGAGTTCGCTGGAAGACGTGGAGCTGCGCCGCGTCCCGCGCGACGTGCGGCACGACCTGGATCGCGGTCGCACCGGTACCGATGATCGCGACCCGCTTGTCGGCCAGCCCGTCCAGACCGCCGTCCGGCCCGCCTCCGGTGTAGCCGTAGTCCCAGCGGCTGGTGTGGAAGGTGTGCCCGCGGAAGGACCCGATGCCCGGGATGCCCGGCAGCTTCGGGTGGTCGAGCGTGCCGTTGGAGACGACGACGTAGGTGGCCCGCATCTCATCGCCCCGGTCGGTGCGCACGATCCACTCGCCGTCGTCCCATTGGAGCTCGGTGACACCGGTCTGGAAGCACGCGTCGCGGTAGAGGTCGAAGGTGCGGCCGATCGCCATCGCGTGCTGCCGGATCTCCTCCCCCGGCGAGTACTTCCACTTCGGCACGTACCCCACCTCCTCCAGCAGCGGGAGGTAGACGTAGGACTCGATGTCGCAGTGGATGCCCGGGTAGCGGTTCCAGTACCAGGTGCCGCCGAAGTCACCGCCCTTCTCGATGATCCGGATCCGCTCCAGCCCGGCCTGGCGCAGTCGCGCGCCCGCGCACAGGCCGCCGAACCCACCGCCGAGCACGATCGCCTCGACCCGGTCGTGGAGCGGTTCCCGGTCGAACTCCTCGGCGTGCGGGTCCTCGGCGTAGTAGCCGAAGCCGCCCTCGGCCCGCGCGTACTGCGCGCTGCCGTCGGGCCGCACCCGGCGTTCACGCTCCGCGCGGTACCGCTGACGCAGCGCGTCGACCTCGGCGTCGGAGAACTCGGGGATCGAGGGAGGGAGCGTCGACATCTCGGCCTTTCTCGCTGCGCGCCTGCGTCCGCGGGGCGCGACGACCTTGGATTTAAATCAGGTGACTTATTTCCAAGCTAGCACGTCACGCGCCGGCGATTCGCACCAGAGCCGACACACCGGGCACCGCGGTCCAGGAGGCGAGAAGACACCGGCGGTGGCCGGAGCGACCCGCAGGTGCTCGACGACCACCGCCGGTGGATGCGCGATCAGCGCATCGGCGAGGGAGCTTCACTCTCCGATCTGCGCTTGCGCAAGTCGTGGGCGCGCCGGGTCAACCAGTGGTTCAGGGCCAGCAGGAAGAAGGCGAGCAGGGCGAGGCCGAATTGAGTCCACTCCGGCAAGATGACCTCCATGAGCGTCCGGTCAGCCGTCGTTCTCGCGCGGCAGGCCGGGGTTGCGTTGTTCCAGTGCGTACTCGGTGGCGATCCGGAGCAGCATCTCCTTCTCCGTGCGCAGGAGCCTGTTCTCCTTGCGCAGCCATTCGAGCTCGCGGCGTTCGGTCGCGGACAACTCGCCGGTCGTCATCGCAACGGGTCGAAAGGCCGCAGCGCGGCGGGACGTTCGCCGGTCACGATCTGCTCGGACAGCAGGCGCCCGGTGATCGGTCCGAGCGTGAGCCCCCACATGCCGTGCCCTCCGGCGATGTGGACGCCGGGCATCTTCGACGCCCCGATCAGCGGCAGGCCGTCGGCGGTGACCGGCCGGGGGCCGACCCACTCGTCGTGGCGGCCGTCCCAGTCGACACCGCGCAGGAACGGCCGGGCGGACTGCACGATCGCCTCGATGCGGCGACCGTCGAGCGCCGCGTCAGGCGCGCGGAACTCCATGGTGCCCGCCACGCGCAGACCACCCTGGTACGGCGTGCAGGCGACCCGCACCGCAGGCAGGTAGATCGGGCCGGGCACGGGCTCGGAGACGGGCAGGGTGAACGAATACCCGCGCCCGGCGCGCACTTGCCGCTTGACGCCGGTCTTCACGGCGAGCTCCGGGAGCCACGCACCCGTGGCCAGCACGACCGAATCCGCTGAGACGTAGTCGTTCTGCGTCGACTTCACGAGCAGCCTGCCGCCGTCGCGGACGACGTCGCGCACGGTGAAGCCGGTGTGGATCCGCCCGCCCCGGCCCTCGACGGCCTCGGCGAGCGCCCGGGTGAACTCACCCGGGTCGATGTAGCGCTGGTCCTCGATCCGCAGCACCGTGCTCACCAGCGACGACAGCTGCGGAACCTCGGACGCGGCCGCGTCGGCGAACCAGGTCTCCTGGCCGCTGCGGCGGGCCCGCTCGAACTCCTCGCGCAGTTCTCGCGCCTGCTCGGGCTTTTCGAAGGCGGCCATGACCGGGGCGGTCTTGGTGGGCGCGCCGACCCCGTCCTTGGCGAGCTCGTCGAAGGCGTCGAGGCAGTCCTCGTTGAGGCCCGCCAGCGAGCGCATGGACCGCTGCCAGGTGCGGTGGGTGCAGTTCCGCGCGAAGCCCGCGAGGAACGCCCACAGGCCCGGGTCCACGGTCCGGGGCACGTACAGCGGGGCGTTGGGGTCGAACAGCGAGCGCAGCCCGTAGCGCAGCACGGCGGGTTCGGGCAGCGGAACGCTGAACGCGGGGGCGACGTAGCCCGCGTTGCCCCACGACGCCCCAGCGGCGACACCGCTGCGATCCACGACCGTCACGTCGACGCCGTGCTCCTGCAGGAACCACGCGGTCGACAGTCCGACCACACCGGCGCCCACGACGACGGCCGTGCTCGGCGCGCCGCCCACTGCAGACCCCATGACCACGCTCCTTCTCGTCGCCACGAAGCATGCTCGACCACGACGAGGAGGGCACTGTGGATTCCGCACAACCGGCTAGCGACCCGTTGTGCGGGTTCCACTACTGCTCGGCGGCGAGAGCGATGACCAACGCGAGCCGGGTGTCCGGGTCCTCCAGGTCGAGGGCTCCCACCTGCGTCACCTTGCGCATCCGGTTGCGCACCGTGTTCGGGTGGATCTCCAGGCGAGCGGCCGCGGCACCGAGGTCGCCCTGCACCTCCAGCCAGGTCCGCAGCGTCGTGATCAGCCGGGTCCCCTGCTCCTGGTCGTGGCGGCGCAGCTCGGCCACCGGACCGCGCGCGGGCGTGCGCCCGCCCGCGGCGACGTGCTGCAGCCGGCGCAGCAGGATCTCGTGCCAGGAGTCGTCGTAGACCACGACGGGCGATCCCGCCGGCTTCGCGGCGTGCACCGCCAGGCTCTCGTCCGCTTCCCGCCTGCTGTCGACGAGTTCGTCCGGACTCGCGGGACCGCCGATCCCGGCGAAGACCTCCACGCCCTCCGGCATCTCGCGCGCGAGCGCCCGCACCCATTCGCGCGCGGCCGCCCCGTCCTCGTGGGGCAGGATCGTGTAGACGGTGTTGGCGAACAGGGCGCTGCGCCCGGGCCGCGACCAGCCGAAACCCACGGTCGCGAGTTCGAAGACGAGCAGCGCCGCCGAGTCGTGCTCCCCCTGGTTGTGCGCCTGGACCGCGACAACGCGGAACCGGTCGCCGCGGAAACCGAGCCGGCTCAGCACGGTGGCGACGTCGGAGTGGCCCTCGACCAGCCCGATCACCAGGTCCGATTCGACCTGCCGCTCCAGGTCCGCGCTGGCGCGGGTGCGCAGCAGGTGCGCGGCGGCGGTGCGGGACGCCTGCACCAAGGCGCTCTGGCGCTCGGCGTCCAGCGGCGACGAGGTCCCGACCCAGATCGAGCCGAGCAGCGCCTTGCCCGCGCGAACGGCGACCACGGCCCGTCCCCGACGGGAACCGGAGGGCTCGACGAACACCGGTTCGTCGGACTCGGCAAGGTGCTGGAACACCCCGCGCTCGCTGAGCTCGCGGCGGACCTCCTCCGGCACCCTCCTGCCCAGGATCGTTTCCAGCCGTGCCTGGTCGGCGGTCTCCTGGCGCTGCGAGTAGGCCAGCACGCCCGAGCGGTGGTCCTCGATCGTGACCGGACCGCCGACCGATTCGGCCAGCGCGTCCGCCAGCGCGAACAGGTCCGTCGGTCCCCGGCCCGCCTCGGTCTCGCGCCCTTCGAGCACGAGCCCGTAGACCACACCCGCGAGCTGCCCCCAGGACACGGCGGGGTCGACGAGCAGCACCGCGACCTTCCGCTGCCTGGCGACGGCGAGCGCGTCGTCCTCGATCCGGTCGAGCCGGAACACCACGACCACGGCGCTGGTCTCCGACAGCACCTCCGCCGCTCGCCGCTCGTCGACGCCGACGGCGAGCAGCACCTCATCACCACCCGGCACCTGCTCGTCAGGGTCGTGCAGCGCCACCGCCCGCAACTCGGTCGACCGGCTGCGCGGCGAGCACACCAGCCGCGCCCCGTAACCACCGAGGACGTTGATCAGTCGGTCCAGCTTGACCATGCACCCATGATCAGGCTTGCAGCGCCGAGCGCAGGGCCGGGGTCGTCCCAGCCGGACCGGGTTAGACTTCGCCCATCGCCTGCGCGCGGTGCACCGGGCCTGCACCGCCCCGGACCTCCGCGAAGCGCAGTTCTGGCGATTCCGAACCACCCACCTCGCACTCGACGAGGTCTCCCCCGCGAGCGGCGAGTTCCACCCCGCACGTGGCCACCCGGCACGAGGAAATCACCCGTCCGGGTCCCGGTGGCCGATGCGGGCACCACCATCCGCGTGCTGTCCGCCAACACGAGACGCAGATCCACGAGCAGAATCGAGCCGAAGAATGACCTGGTCGATACCGCACATCATCACCGGAGCCGAACGCCACTTGCTCGAAGGCTCCCTGGACCGCAACCGAACCGAGCTGGTCAACACGGCGCGCGGCCTGTCCGAGGCCGACGCCCGCCGCCGGCTCGTCGCATCGCCGACCACCGCGATCGGTTTGCTCAAGCACGCCGCGGTCGCCGAGCGGATCTGGTTCCAGCAGGTCCTGGCACGGCTGCCCGCGAGCGAGTGCGACGGTGGCACGACGGCGGGCGACACGAGTTTCACCGTCGCCGACGACGAGACCCTGCCCGACGTGATCGCCGAGTTCGAACGAGCCAGCGAGCGCTCCCGCGCGCTCGCCGCCCACTTCGACCTCGACCACACCACCACCCACCCCGTCCTCGGCGAGGTCAACCTGCGCTTCATCTACCTGCTCCTCATCGAGGACTTCGCCCGCCACGCAGGCCACGGAGACATCCTCCGCGAACAGCTGAAAAACCCGAGCTGACGGCAACGCGCCTCTCGCCGGTTGAACTAGGTGTTGTTCATAGCCGCGGCGGTAGCCGCTGTTTCAGGTGTGGGACTCAGCTCGCACCGCCGCGGGTTCTGACACGTCTTCTGGGGAGGACAGCCGTAGCGCCGTGTATTGGCATACATCAGTCTCGGATCCCGGAGCCAGAAGACGTGTCAGGTTCCGCTACCCGCACCGCCACGCAAAACAACCCATCAAAAGATCTAGAGAGAGGTCGGGAGGATCACAGCAGCCCACGCCAGGAGTGGCGCACCCACGACGACGAGTCCGCTGAAGGCGAGCATCCTGCGTTGGAACGCCCGCCGGTCCTCGACCTGCGCCTGAGCGAGGACGATGATCCCGTTGGTGGAGAACGGACTCACGTCGACCACTGTGGAGCAGAAGCACAGCGCGACGATGAACCCGGCAGCGCCGAGACCGCCCAGTTCCAGCAGCGGCAGAGCCAGTGGCCTCGAGGACGAGATCGCCGTACTGGGCGCCCGGATCCTCGTCGACCACGCGCGACAGCGGTGCCGCCAGGCAGATCGCGGCGATCACGTCTCCCCGGTACCGCACCTGAGCGCTGACCGACCCGAGTCCGGGTGTCCGCTCGGAAACACTGGTGAACCAGGGCGAACCCGTCCGCGCAAACGGCGCGACGAGGGCCTGCGCAGCCGATCCCTTCGCCGACAGCGGCAGCGCGGTTCCGACCGGAACAGCCGCCCGCAGCTCGGCCGCGGACTCCTCGCTGGCCACGCACAACCGGTCCTCGCCGCGCAGCACCCACAGCTGCGCGGTCTCCCCGGTCTCCTCCCGAAGGCGACGGAGCACCGGCGCGGACGCCGCGGTGAGCGCCGACGAGGCGAAGCGGGGGCCGATGTGGTGGCGCCCGTTGTCGTCGCGGTTGAGCAGACCGTGCTTGACCATGGCCGACACGAGGCGGTGCGCAGTGGGAACCGACAGACCGAGCTCACGCGCGATGTCGCTTGCCCCGGCTGGGTTTTCCTCCACGGCGTCCAGGATCGCGACCACCCGGTCCAGCACGCCTACGCCAGTGGTCGTCCGCTCCCGCGGGCTCCGCTCATCGCTGTCCACGCGGACGACGATAGCGCTTGCACGATCGGAGTACCGGAGGTTGGGGACTGGACAACTTGCACAGCGCGATGCCGCTGTTGCTCGGCAGAGCGGACAACCTGAGCAGTGGAGAATCGCACTGTTGCACGGTCGGGGACCCGGTGCGCACTCTTTCGTTCATGGACGACGCAGATCTCCGCGAGCTCTTCCGCCTGATGGTGGTGACGCGCCGCCTCGACGAGGAGGCGGTCGCGTTGCAGCGGCAGGGCGTGCTGCCCGCCTACGCCCCGGTCAGGGGCCAGGAAGCCGCTCAGATCGGGAGCGCGGCAGCGCTGGACCGCGCCCGCGACTTCGCCTTCCCCACCTACCGCGAGCTCGGCGCGGCGGTCGCGCTGGGGGTGGATCCGGTCGCCTACATGGCGATGCACCTCAACATCTGGCACGGCGGCCTCTACGACCCGAACGTCGCCCGCCTCGCGCCGCCGAACGCCGTCGTGGGCGGACCCGTGCTGCACGCCGTCGGCTGGGCGATGGGCGCGAAGCTGGACGGCACCGGCGGGGCGGCGCTGACCTACTTCGGCGACGGCGCCAGCTCGCAGGGCGACGTGCACGAGGCGATGAACTTCGCCGGCGTCTACCGGCTGCCGGTGGTGTTCTTCTGCCAGAACAACGGCTGGGCGATCTCGCTGCCCACCGGCTCCCAGGTCGCGGGCGGTTCGGTGGCGGCGCGCGCCGCCGGGTACGGCATCGAGGGCCTGCGCGTGGACGGCAACGACGTCACCGCGGTGTTCGAGGCGACCCGGGCCGCGCTCGAACGCGGCCGCGCGGGCGGCGGGCCCACGGTGATCGAGGCGATGACCTACCGGCTCGGCCCGCACTCCACATCGGACGATCCGAGCCGCTACCGCAGCGCCGAGGAGGAACGCCTCCGCGCCGAGCAGGATTCGATCACCCTGGCGATGCGATCGGTGCCCGCCGAGGAGATCGCCGACGCCGAGGAGCACGCCGCGGCCGTCGTGCGCAAGACGACCGCGGGCCTGCACGCCATGCAGCCGCCACCGGCCGACGAGCTGTTCAGCTTCGTCTACCGGGAGCCGACCGCCGCCCTGCTCGATCAGCACCGCGCTTGGAAGGAGTCGCAGGATGCCTGAGCTTTCGCTGCAGCAGGCGCTCAACACCGCGCTGCGCCACGCTTGCGAGGACGACGACCGGGTGCTGATCTTCGGCGAGGACGTGGGCACGCTCGGCGGCGTGTTCCGGGTGACCGACGGCCTGCAGGACAAGTTCGGCGAGCAGCGGGTCTTCGACACCCCGCTTGCGGAGTCGGCGATCATGGGCATGTCGGTGGGTCTGGCGATGGCGGGCTGGCGCCCGGTCCCGGAGATCCAGTTCGACGGGTTCAGCTACCCGGCGATCGACCAGATCGTCAACCAGGTGGCCCGCATGCACTACCGCAGCCGGGGGACGCTGGGGATGCCGATCACGTTGCGGCTGCCCAGCTTCGGCGGGATCCGGGCACCGGAGCACCACGGTGAGAGCTTGGAGTCGCTGTTCGCGCACGTCCCCGGGCTCAAGGTCGTCTCGCCGTCGAGTCCGTCGGAGGGCTACCACCTGCTCCGCCAGGCGATCGCCGACCCGGACCCGGTGATCTTCATGGAACCCAAGTCCCGCTACTGGCAGCGCGAGAACTTCGACCCGGCCGAACCGGTCGAGGCGCTGCCGGTCGGACGCAGCCGGGTCGTTCGCCGGGGCAGGCACGCCACGCTCGTCGCCTGGGGCGCGATGGTGTCGCGCTGCGAGCAGGTCGCCGAGCTCGCCGCGGAGGACGGCGTCGAGCTGGAGGTGCTGGACCTGCGCTGGCTCAAGCCGATCGACGCCGAGGGGCTGGCCGAATCCGTCGCCCGCACCCGCCGCGCCGTCGTCGTGCACGAGGCTCCGCTGACCGCCGGTCTGGGCGGCGAGGTGTCCGCGCTGATCACCGAGCGCTGCTTCGGAGAGATGCGCGCCCCCGTTCAGCGCGTCGCGGGCTTCGACGTGCCCTACCCGTCGGGTTCGCTGGAGGACGAGTACCTGCCCAGCATCGACCGCGTCCTGACCGCCGTGCAGACCGCATTGGAGTACCGCCGTGGCTGAAGTGACCTTCCCGCTGCCCGACCTCGGCGAAGGGCTGATCAGCGCCAGGATCCTGGAATGGCTCGTGGCCGAGGGCGACTGGGTGGAGCGCAACGCCCCGCTGGTGGAGCTGGAGACCACCAAGTCCGCGGTCGAGATTCCCTCGCCGCAGACCGGCCGCGTGTCGCGGCTGCACGTCGGGGAGGACGAGGAGCTCGCCGTCGGCGCCCCGCTGGTGACGTTCACCGTCGAGGACCACGCGGGCATCGTCGGCACGGTTCCGGTCGACCACAAGCCGCAGCGTCGCGTCCGCCTGACCCCGCCGGAGGACTGACCGATGCCCGCGACCGCTCGTGACGGCGTGAAGCTCTGGTACGACGTCGAACCCGGTCCCCGGCCGGTGCTGTTCCTGCACGGGTTCGCCTCCGATTCGGAGCAGACGTGGGAGCGCACCGGCTGGCTCCGCGCGGTGGCCGATCGCGGCCACGTGGTCACCGACCTGCGCGGACACGGCCACAGCGAACGCGCCACGACGGGCTACTTCCCCGACGACCTCGCCCGCGACGTCCTCGCCGTGCTCGACGCGGCGGAGGTGCCGGTGGTGGACGTGGTGACCTATTCGATGGGCGGCGTCGTCGGCTGGGCGCTGGCCCGGCTGGCTCCCGAGCGGGTCCGCGCGCTCGCGCTCGGCGGGATCGGCGGCGGCCCGATCGAGCGCGAATCCATGCTCCGCGTCCAGCAGGCCCTCTCCGGCGAGGACCTCGGCCCGTGCGTCGAAGGCATGGCGGGCCAACGCCTCTCCGGCCGGCCCCCGGCACCCGTCCTGCTCGCAGCGGGGGACGAGGACGAAGTGGCCGCGGACGCGCGCTCTTGCGCAGCGACGCTGAACGCCCCGTACGTCTCGCTGGGCCGCCGCAACCACTTCAACGCCGTGTCGAGCCGAACCTTCAAGACCGCGGCCCTGGAGTTCTTCGACGGCTGAGACCGGTTTTCCGTTGCGGGAATGGGGATTTTATGGCCTCCGCGGCATGCCGTTAGCGTCCGATCCATGGATGAGAACTTTCGGCCGGCCGGAGAGCTGGCGGCCGCGTTGCGCGCTGGTGAGGTGTCCTCGGCGGAGCTGACCGAGGCGGCGATCGCCGGGATCGAGCGGCATGACGGGGAGATCAACGCGATCTGCGTGCCCGACTTCCATCGCGCCCGGGCGGCTGCTCGTCGTGCCGACCAGGCGCTGCGCCGTGGCGAGGACCGGCCGCTGCTGGGGGTCCCGGTCACGGTCAAGGAGTGCTACGACGTGGCCGGGATGCCCACGACCTGGGGCATGCCGCAGCACCGGGACTTCGCACCGGCCGAGGACGCGGTGCAGGTGTCGCGGCTGAAAGCCGCCGGTGCGGTGGTGCTCGGCAAGACCAACGTGCCGTTGGGCTTGCAGGATCTGCAGAGCTTCAACGAGATCTACGGCACCACCAACAACCCGTGGGATCACGGCCGCACGTCCGGCGGGTCCTCCGGCGGGTCGGCGGCGGCCCTGGCGTCCGGGTTCGGTGCGCTGTCCATCGGCTCCGACCTCGCCGGCTCGCTGCGCACCCCCGCGCACTTCTGCGGCGTCCACGCCCACAAGCCGACGCTCGGCCTGGCCGCGACCCGCGGCATGGTCCCGCCTCCAGGTCCGGCCTTGCCGATCGACCACGATCTCGCCGTCGTCGGTCCGATGGCGCGCACCGCCCGCGACCTCACGCTCCTGCTCGACGTCATGGTCGGACCGGACCCGCTGACGTTCGGCAAGGCGCACCAGCTGACGCTGCCGCCCCCGCGCCACGATCGACTCCGCGACTTCCAGGTCCTGGTCCTCGACGAGCACCCCTTCATCGCGACCAGCGCCGCGGTGCGAGCGGGCGTGAACCGGGTGGCCGACGCGCTCGCCGCCGGTGGCGCCCGCGTCGAACGGCACAGCCCCCTGCTGCCCGATCTCGCCGAAGCCGCGACGCTGTACACGCAATTGCTCTTCTCCGGCTCCGTGGCGCGCTTTCCGATCGACGAGTACGAGCAGCTGCGGTCCCGCGCGGCCGCGCTGAGCGCGGACGACCAGAGCCTCGACGCGGCGCGGCTGCGCGGGATGGTGTTGAGCCACCGCGACTGGATCGAGGTGAACAACCGTCGCGAACTCCACCGCCACGGTTGGCGGCAGCTGTTCGACGAGTTCGATGCCGTGGCGTGTCCGATCACGCCGACTCCGGCGTTCCCGCACGACCACAACCCGGGTCTGCTCGACCGCCTGCTCGACATCGACGGCGTCGAGCACCCGTACTTCGACCAGCTCGTCTGGGCCGGTCTCGCCACCATGCCCGGCCTGCCCGCCACCGCAATTCCCACGGGCTGCTCCACCGAGGGGCTTCCGGTGGGAGTACAGCTCATCGGTCCGACGTACGAGGACCGAACCCCGCTGCGCCTGGCCGAACTGCTCGAAGAACACCTCGGCGGCTTCCGACCACCGAACCGAGACGAGGCGGAGCAACCACTGAGGTAACCACCTGCGGCACACCCGATTCCAACGCGCTCCCTGGCGCAGCGTCCCCAAATCCCGCCAGACCCGTTCCCCAACCCCGATGCAGCTGAGACCCGAACGCGGCGGCACTCAGAACGAGGATTACTGCGGTATTCGGGTACCCGAATACCGCAGTAATCCGGTACCCGATTACGGCGGTATTCAGGGCAACTCGGTCTGGGGCGCTCCACCGCGAGGCGCGACGGACCGGGGTCGGGGAAACCTGGGTGCTTCGGCGGGCAGCGGTCCGGTAGCGTGCCCGTCATGTCGAGTCCTGAGTCGGACGAGGTGGGGGCTTTCGGTCACGCCGTCAGCCCCCTGAACCACTGAGCTCGTAGCCGCTGTGCGTCGCGCCGCTGCCCGCGGCGTGACGAGTGCGCGCTCGGGGCTGGCCGCGGTGACGAGATGACCCTCTCGTTCTCACCTCGGAGCCACTCGATGCCTCTCCCTCTGCACCTGCTCGCCGTGGCGGTCTTCGCCATGGGCACCTCGGAGTTCATGCTCGCCGGCCTCCTGCCGGACCTCGCCTCGGATCTCGACGTCACGGTCGGAACAGCAGGCGCCCTCACCTCGGCCTTCGCGATCGGCATGGTCGTGGGCGCTCCCCTCGTGGCCGCGCTCGCCCGCACCTGGCCCAGGCGCTCCAGCCTCCTCGGGTTCGTCCTCGCTTTCGCGGCAGCTCACGCCGTGGGCGCGACGACCTCGAGCTTCGCCGTCCTGTTCACCACCCGAGTCGTCGCCGCCCTCGCGAACGCGGGGTTCCTCGCCCTCGCCCTGACCGCTGCCACCGCGCTGGTCCCGCCCGACAGGAAGGGACGAGCGCTGGCCGTGCTGCTGTCGGGCACGACGGTGGCCACGATCGCCGGTGTCCCCGGCGGGTCGCTGCTGGGCGCGGTGCTCGGCTGGCGGGCGACCTTCTGGGCCGTCGCCGCCCTCTGCCTGCCCGCCGCTCTCGGCGTCCTGAGGGGAATCCCGGCCGGGCGCGACGAATGGGAGGCGACCGGCACGCCCGCCTTGCGGGCGGAACTCGCCCAGCTCACGAGGCCACCGCTGGTCCTGGTGATGTTGCTCGGCGCGCTGGTGAACGCGGCGACCTTCGCGAGCCTCACCTTCCTCGCCCCCGTGGTGACCGGCAGCGCGGGCTTGGGCGAGTTGTGGATCTCCGCGGCGCTGGTGCTCTTCGGCGCCGGTTCCTTCGTCGGCGTCACGGTCGCCGGTCGGCTGTCCGACCGGAGCCCCGGTCAGGTCATCGCGGTCGGCGGCCCGCTGCTGCTCGTCGGATGGCCGGCCACGGCGATGCTGGCCAGCGAGCCGGTCGCGCTGCTGATCCTCGTGCTCGTGCAGGGAGCGCTGTCGTTCGCGCTGGGCAGCACGCTGATCGCGCGAGTCCTCCACGAGGCCGAGGGAGCTCCCACCATGGCCGGCTCGTACGCGACCGCGGCGCTGAACGCGGGCGCCGTCGTCGGACCCGTCATCGCTGCGGCGTGCCTCGGCACCGAGGCCGGGGACCTCGGCCCGTTCTGGGCGAGCGGACTCCTCGTCGCGGTGGCGCTGCTCATCGCGCTCCCCCTGCGCACCACCATCACGGCCCGCAGGAGCACCGACGTGCTCCGCTGACGCGTGCGAACGTCCCTCGCCGCCGGGGGACGTTCGCACCCGCGGATCGGTGGATCAACGGCCCGTGCTGAGATGCTGCTCCAGCCACATGGTGTGGACCGGGCCCGCTGCCAGTTCCGGGTCGTTGGTGAGTTCTCGGTGCAGCGCTGCTGTGCTGGCCACGCCTTCCACGTGGAACTCGGTGAGCGCCTGCCGGGCTCGGGCGTAGGCCTGGTCCCGGTCCTCGCCCCAGCAGATGAGCTTCGCGATGAGCGAGTCGTAGAACGGGCTGATCCGGTCGCCCTGCGAGATGCCCGTGTCGACCCGGACTCCGGGCCCGCCCGGCAGTCGCAGGACGGCGATCTCGCCGGGGGTCGGGGCGAAATCGCGCTCCGGGTCCTCGGCGTTGATGCGCAGTTCGACGGCCGCGCCACGACGCTCGATCGAGGCCTGGTCCATCGACAGCGGCTCGCCTGCGGCGATGCGCAACTGCTCCGCGACGATGTCCACGCCGGTGATCGCCTCGGTGATCGGGTGCTCGACCTGGACCCGCGCGTTCATCTCGATGAAGTAGAAGTTGCCGTCACCGTCGACCAGGAACTCGACCGTGCCCGCACCGCGGTACCCGACGTGCTCGGCCAACCGCACCGCCGCGGCGGTGATGGCCTGCCGGGTCTCCTCGTGCAAGGCCGGTGCCGGCGCCTCCTCGATGAGCTTCTGCCTGCGCCGCTGCACCGAGCAGTCCCGCTCGAAGAGGTGCACCACGTTGCCGTGGTCGTCGGCGAGGACCTGCACCTCCACGTGCCTGGCGTTGGCCACGGCGCGCTCCAGGTAGACCGCCGGGTCTCCGAACGCCGAACGCGCCTCCGCCTGGGCGGCGGGAAGTGCGTCCAGGAGACCTTCGAGGTCGTGGACCGGCCGGATGCCGCGTCCACCGCCGCCTGCCGCCGCCTTGAGCAGCAACGGGAATCCGAGCTCCGCGGCCAGCCGGGGGACGTCGGCCGGATCCTCGATCGGGTCGGTTCCGGGCACCACCGGCACACCGGCCGAGGCGGCCGCACTGCGCGCGGCCGCCTTGTCACCCATCTGCTCCAGGACCGCCGGTCGAGGACCGATGAACACCAGCCCCGCCTCGTCGATCGCCCTGGCGAATGCGCCGCTCTCGGAGAGGAAGCCGTAACCCGGGTGCACCGCGTCGACCTCGGTGGCACGGGCCGCCTTGAGCAGCGCGTCCGGATCCAGGTACGACTTCTGCGCGGCGGAACGGCCGATGTGCACCGCATCATCGGCCATCCGAACCCATTTCGAGCGCTCGTCGGCGTCGGAGTAGACCGCCACCGCTTCGACACCCGCAACGTGGCACGCACGGATGATCCGAACCGCGATCTCACCGCGGTTGGCCACCATCACTCGCCGCAGGCCGCTCATACGTCATCGACCTCGAACATCGTCTGGCCGATGTCCACCTCGTCACCGTCGTCGAGCAAGATCTTGCTGACCCGGCACTCGCGGTCGGCCTTGATCTCGTTGAAGGTCTTCATCACCTCGATGAGCCCGATCGTCTGCCCGGACCGCACCACGGTTCCGGGCTCGATGTACGGGTCCGATTCGGGCGATGGACGCCGGTAGAAGACACCGGGCATCTGAGCATCCACTGTGGACATCGTTTCCCCCTCCGCCGGCTCTAGGCGCCGGCTACCGCCGCCCGCGCTTTTTCAAGACGTGCACGCCGCTCCGACCGGGCGGCCACCGCACCATCGATGTCCACCCGCTCGAACTGCACCTTGCTGCCGGTCCTGGCCTGCGCCATCCGATCGCGGTCCACCGAGATCACGGTGCCGATGGTCGCGTACCCGCCACCGGTGACCGCGTCGTTGAGCAGCACGATCGGCTCGTCACCGCCGGGAACCTGCACCGAGCCGACCGGGTAGCCGAGGTCGACGACGTTGGCCTGATCGCTCCCCGCGCCGAACGGCTGCTCCCGCTCGACGAACTCCAGCGAGCCGCCGCGCAACCGGTAGCCCACCCGGTCGGCGTCCTTGGTGACCTTCCACTCGGTGGTGAGGAACGACTCCAGCGCTCGCTCGGTCAACCGGTAGGCGCACAACCCGACGACCAGGCGAAGCACGGTCGCGTCCGGGAACTCCGGAATGAGTTCGGCGGGGATCTCGGTGCCCAGCGCGGGTGATTCGACCGCCCCGCCGAGCGGGAGCCGGTCGCCGTCGACCAGCGCGCGACCCTCGAAACCGCCGATGCCGGTGAGCATGTAGGTCGAGCGCGAGCCGAGGTAGAGCGGCACGTCCACCCCGCCGCTGATCGCGATGTAGGGCCGGGCACCCGCGCGCACGGCCTTCACCGCCAGGACGTCACCGGCCTTCACCCCCAGCGTCTGCCAGGTCGACGCCGATTCGCCGTTGATGGTGACGACGCTGTCGGCGCCGGTGACCGCGACGCTGCGGGAATCGGTGAACTCCAGCTCCGGCCCGATGTAGGTCGCCTCCAGCACGGCGGCGCCGTCGGGGTTGCCGACCAGCAGGTTCGCGACCGCGTAGGAGTACTGGTCCATCGCGCCCGAAGGCGGCATACCGATGGCGTACTGGCCGTCCCGGCCCGAGTCCTGGACCGTCGTGGACAGGCCGCTCGTGCGCACGATCAAGGAACTCATCTGTACAGCACCTCCAACAGCCCGCGGTTGACCGCGTCCGGGTCGGCGAGCAGTTCCGCCGGAAGGAGTTCCGCCTCGCGGATCCGGTAGCGGAACCGGCCCTCCTCGACCTCCACGCGCGTGCGGTCGTACTCGTCCCGGTCGATCGCCCGGTACCGCAGCACATCGCTGGGTCGTGGGAACGCGATGTCGTCGGCGAAGTCGGGAAGCCGCTGCGCCAGGTCGAAGACCGGAGCGGGGGCGATCCCGAACAGCTGGTACCCACCGGCTCCGCGCACCGGGTACACCACGGAGAACGCGCCGCCGTAGCCGAAAGCGCGCTCGGGCGTGTCGGTGCGCGGGCGCACGTACTTGGGCACCTCGATCTGCCGGTCGCGCGGAACCATCTGGTAGCAGAACGGAAGCCCCGGGACGAACCCGAGCATCGTGACCAGGAACGGCGCCGAGGTGATCGACTCGATCAGCGACGGCACATCGGAGAACCCGTTGATCCTGGCGGCGTATTCGAGGTCGGTGACCTCGGGGTCCTGGTGGCGATCGCGGAACCTCATCAGGGTTTCGCGCGTCCACGGGTCGTCGAAGAGCACCGGCACGTCCACGATCCGGGTGCTGACAGCGTCATCGCTGCGCAGCTCGCCGGCCGTGCGCTCCAGTCGGCGCAGTTCCTCGACGAGTTCGGTCGGATGCAGGCGATCCGGATCCAGCCGAACGAGGTATGAAGCGTTCGACGGGCAGATGTCGATGACCCCGTCGATGTTCTCCCGGCGCAACGCGCCGGTGATGGCCATGGCCTTGAGATTGGCCTCCAAGCTCATCTCGCGGTCGATTTCGACGAAGATGAACTCATCCCCGCCGAATTCGTACCGAGCCGGTGGTAGTTGAACCTCCATCACGGTCACGGCGCACCTCCGCATCCCCCGACGAGTGCCAGTCGAGAATGCGCCGCGGGACGGCTCGACGCAGCGCGTCGGTCACCAATCGACCACCTTCGAGTGAGAGGATAGGCTGATTGATCTGCGTGCGCAATCACCGGAAACTAAGGTGGGCGCCCGGATCCGGAGGTGAGTCCATGCGCACTCTCGTCGATCTCAACGCTGATGCCGGGGAGAGCTTCGGGCGGTGGCGTCTCGGTGACGACGCCCGCCTCATCCCCCTCGTGACGTCGGTGAACATCGCTTGCGGCTGGCACGCCGGGGACCCGGCGACGATGCAGCGGTCCGTCGAACTGGCACGCGACGGCGACACCGCGGTCGGCGCGCACCCGGGTTTCCCCGACCTCGCCGGTTTCGGCAGGCGGGCCATGGCCCTGAGCCCGGAGGACGCCGCGCGCGCCTGCCTGTACCAGTTCGGGGCGCTGCAGGCGATCGCCGCTCGGTGCGGTGAGACGATCCGGCACGTCAAGCCGCACGGCGCGTTCTACGGGCTGACGCTCAAGGACGAGGGGGTCGCCGAAGCCATCGTGGAGGCCATCGCGACCGCGGCTCCCGGCGTGCGGGTCGTGCTGCTGGCAGGGCCCGTGTCCGAACGCCTCGCCGAACGCGGGTTCCCGGTGGTGCGGGAGGCCTTCGCCGACCTCGACTACGACGACTCCGGGCACATCATCATCGAACCGGAGCCGCTGCCGAAGTCGCCGCAGACCTGCGCGGACCAGGCGGAGGCCGTCCTGCGGGGTGAGGTGCGCTCCGTGACGGGCAACCCCATCCCGGTGGACGCCGACACGATCTGCCTGCACGGCGACCGGCCGAACGCGGTGGACATCGCGGAGGCGATCCGCGAGCGGTTCGCCTCCGCGGGTGTCCGTCTGGCCCCGATGGCCGAAGTGGCGGACGCTCGGGGCTGAATCAGACTGCGGGCAGCAGCCTCTCGGATTCGGCCATCCGCGAATCGCTCAGGTGATCACCTTCCGGGCTGAACGGCGGCACCGCTTCCGGCAGGCAGTCGGCCAGCAGCAGCGAGTCCACCGCGCGTTCCTCCGGGCCCGCGCTGACCACCGGGGAGCCGTCCGGCGCCCAGATGCCGGAGTTGCCCCGGTACTCCCACTGGCCGCGGTCGGACACCTCCCAGCCGCGGCGGTTGGCGTAGGCCACGAAAACCCGCCAGACGGCGGCCATCGCGGGGATGATGTGCTCGGTGGCGTCGGGGTAGGCCACCAGCGTCGGGTTCCCGTTCTGGAGCGTGAAGTGCCGGTCGGCGGCCGTGGGACCGACGATCAGCCGCGCTCCCCGCCGCACCAGGCTCTGGTACAGCGGCGGGAACTCGCACTCGTAGCAGTTGAGCAACCCGACCGGGAACCCGTTCACCTGAAGGACGGGTGGCAGGTCGTGCCCCGGCGTGAAGTTCACCCGTTCGGCGTCACCGTAGAGGTGGGTCTTGCGGTAGTTGGCCTTGAGCTCTCCGTCGGCGACGAGGGCCACCGAGTCGTGCAGCGCATCGTTGGCGCCCCGTTCCACGTAGGGCAGGGCGACGGCGATCTCGTGCTGCGTGGACAGCTTCTTGGCCAGTTCGACGCTCCTTCCGTCACTCGGCTCGGCGAGCTGCTCGCAGAGCTCGCGGTTGAGCGCGTAGCCGGTGTTGAAGCACTCGGGGAAGGCGCACAGCTGGCTGCCGTAGCCGGCGGCGAGCGCCAACACCTCCTCCATCCGGAGGAGGTTCTCCGCCACCGCCTCGGGAGTGCCCGAGGGGTTCTCGCCCTGGAACAGCGCGAGGCGAATCCCGGTGCCGGCCCGCGGTGGTTCGCGGTCGGTCAACCGGCTGACGATTCGGACGGGACGCATGGATGTTCTCCTTTTCCGATCAGTTCGCGTGGGAAACGAATTCCTCGACAGCGGTCGCGAGGTTCTCGACCGCTTCCGACGTGAGATCACCGCGCACGACGATGCGCATCACCTCGACGTCGTCGAGCTTCGGCGGGAAGGTGTAGACGGGTACGGACCAGCCGATTTCGGCCAGTCGCTTGGACACCTCCCGCAGGTCGATGGGTCGTTCCGCGGTCACCACGACCACGGGTAACTCGCTGCCGTCGCCCAGCACCCGGAGCCGTCCGGTCGCCTGCAACCGCGTGGCCAGCCGCTGCGCGAGCGACCGGGACCGGGCGTGCACGGCGCGGAAACCGGCGAACCCGAGGCGCACGAAGTTGTAGTACTGGATGACCACGGGGGCCGCCGACCTGGAGAAGGTCAGCTCGTAGTGGGCGTCGTCGCCGCCGAGGTAGTTGATCCGAACCCCCAGTTCGGGACGGCGACGGCTGCGGTCCCGCCACAGCAACCAGCCCAGGCCCGGCAGCACCATGCCGGACTTGTGACCGGACGCGTTGATCGAGACCACTCGCGGGATCTGGAAGTCCCAGAGCAGCTCGGGATCCAGGAACGGTGCGATGAAACCGCCCGATGCGGCGTCGACGTGCAGCGGAACGTCGATACCGCGCTGCTCCTCCAGCTGGTCCAGCCTCTCCGCGATCTCGGCGATGGGTTCGTAGCGGCCGTCCAGAGTGGACCCCAGGATCCCGACGACTCCGATGGTCCGCTCATCGCAGAGCCGCTCGACCGCGCTGCCGTCGAGCGCGGGTCCGCCGCCGGTCGCCGGGGCGACGCGCGCCTCCACCCCCCAGTGGCGGCAGAACTTCTTCCAGCACGCGTGCGCGCCCGCCCCCATGACGATGTTCGGCCGGGTCCGCCGATCTCCGGTGCGGTCCTGCCAGGTCCGCAGCAAGGACGCACCGGCGAGCATCGCCGCCTCGCTGGACCCGGTGGTGGCACTGCCCACGACCTTGCTCGCATCTCCGTGCCACAGCGCACCGATGATGTCGACGCACTCGCGCAGCAGCGCGTCGATGGCCGGGTACTGCTCTCGGTCGACGAGGTTGTAGTTCAGGTACTCGCGGTACAGCCGGTGAGCCTCCGGTTCGATCGATGTGGTCAGGAAGGTCGCGAGGTTGCGTTCCGGCGGGCCGTCTCCGCTCAGCCTTTCCGTGACGGCGTTGAAAGCCTCATCCGCGTCCATTCCGAATAGAGGGATCCCGCCCCGAAGTTGCGTCGAGCAACCCGACGATTCCTCGAACGCCTTCGGCAAAGCAGACATCGTCGAATGCCCCTTTTCCTGGTTGTGTGCGGAACACGATCAACGCTACGACCAGGCAGGACCCAGGTGCCATGAACAATTCGCCCCAGATCTTCCGAACTAGTTCCAGGCCGCTGGGACTGGTCCACACGGGGCAATTCCCCACTCATACGAGGGATTCGCGGACAGGGTCGTAATTCGCGCGTAATGCTGTGGCGAAATGGGAAGTAGGAGAGGACGGGTGCAGGGTGCCCCCGGACGATCCGCCCGAGTGGAGGCATCTCATGGCCCGTTCCTCTGACCGGGCTCTGGACCGGGCGATCACCGCGTTGCTGCACGAGGCCGTCGAGCACTCGCGTGCGATGCGTCAGGTTCTGA
Source organism: Saccharopolyspora terrae (assembly GCF_004348435.1). NCBI lineage: Bacteria > Bacillati > Actinomycetota > Actinomycetes > Pseudonocardiales > Pseudonocardiaceae > Saccharopolyspora > Saccharopolyspora terrae. The sequence goes on from NZ_SMKS01000007.1 coordinate 52,664, forward strand.
ACCAAGTCGGTCAGTTAGCTTCATTAAGGATCAACATGCTCGAATCATCGGACTCCTCCGAAACCACGCTGACCGAGGTGCTTTCGCCGCTGACCAAGCGGGAGCGCGAGGTCCTCGATCACCTCGCTCGCGGCTGCTCCAACAGGCAGATCGGACGATCACTGGGGATATCGGAACGCACGGTCAAGAACCACCTCCGAAACATCTTCACGAAACTCGGTGTGGGCGACCGGACTTCGGCCGTCGTGAAGGCGCTGGGCCGCATGGGCTAGCTCGTGGGAGTGGTACCGCCGAACCGCTCGAGGTCGACATCCAGCCCCTCGTACACCTCCGGGCGCCTCGCCCGGAGGTGTGCCGCGTGGGCGAACCCGCCGAGCGCGACGACCGGCAGCAGCCACGGCAGTGCGGTCACGTAGGACGCCTCGGATCCGGCCAGCAGTCCGAAATTGGCCACCGCCATCACCGAAATCGAGAGCAGGCCGAGGAAACCGAGCCCGGGTGCCACCAACGTGGACCACATCCGGGGATCGGCCGCGCGCCGGAAGTGCACGACGATCGACAGCGCGGCCAGCGCCTGCAGCACGATGATGCACAGCGTCCCGAAGCCGACCATGACCGGTACCAGCGTGGTGATCACGTCGAGTCCGAACGCGGCGAAAGCCCCCGCGACCACGGCGGCGAACACCGCGTTGACCGACAGCGCCCCCTGCGGCACGCCGTTGTCGCGGGTGCGCGCCAGCCCGCCGGGCAGCACTCCCGCGCGGCCGAGGGAGAACAGGTAGCGCCCGGCGACGTTGTGGAAGGCCAGCTGCGCGGCGAACAGGCTCACCACAAGCAGGACCACCACGACCCCGAGGAGGAACCCGCCCAGGTAGTCGTCGATCAGCGCGAACAGCAGGTCGCCGTCGGCCAGGTGCTGCTCGGCGACGCGCTGCGCGTCGGCCACGCCGACCGCGCTGACCACGGCCCACACCGTCACCCCGTGGATCAGCCCGATGAGCGCGATCGCGAGGTAGGTGGCGCGCGGGATGGTGCGTTCCGGTCGCCTCGCCTCCTCGCTGAACAGCGATGTCGCTTCGAAGCCCAGGAAGGCGGTGGAGGCCAGCAGCAGGCCGACGGCCGGCGCTCCCCCGGTGATGGCCTCGGTGCTGAACGCGTCGAAGCTGAACCCGGTTCGGATCAGCACCGAGGCGCTGAAGGCGACGAGCACGAGGACTTCGAGCACGAGCGCGATGCCCAGAGCCCGGGCGCTGATGCTGATCCCCGATCGGGCGAACAGGAACGCGGCCGTCATGATGACCAGGGCGCTGAGGTACCAGTGCACGTCGATCCCCAGCAGGTCGGCCAGCGCCGACGAGGTGTAGAACCCGGCCGTGCCCATCGCTCCGGCGACGAAGAAGTTGTAGCCCGTGGTGGCGATGAACCCGGCCACCAGACCCGCGGGCCGGCCCAGTCCTCGCACCACGAACGCGTAGAACCCGCCCGCGCTGACGACCTCTCGCGACATCTGGGCGTAGCCGACCGCGAAAAGCAGCAGCACGACCGCCACGGCCAGGTAGGCGACGACGGTTCCACCACCACCGCCGAGCCCGATCGCCAGGCCCGCGACGACGATGGCGGCGGTCAGCGGCGCGACCGCCGCCAGCACCAGGAACACCACTCCGGCGGTGCCCAGCTGATCCGGCACGAGCCTGCTCGACGATGCAGCGCTGGACGTGGCCACATCAGCTCCTTCCGACCGAACGGGATCAGACGAGTGGAGGTGGCGGGGAGCGGATCTCGAGGAGCAGAGCGCCACCGTCCGACAGAGTCGACCAGGCACCCGATCAGTTCAATACGGCAAGGAGGTGGTTGTCGGTTCTCAGGGCAGGGTTCCGCCTTCGACGCGCTGCGCTCGTGCGGTGCCGCTCAGGTCGTGGCCGCTGGTCTCGCTGAGGGCCAGCACGCACCCGACGGTGAGGGCGCAGAAGGCGGTGATCGTGCCGGAGAGCGCGATCGTGCCCGCTCCGCTGCTCTGCAGCTGCGCGAACAGCACCGGGGCGAGACCGCCGCCCAACCCCGCCAGCTGGTAGCCGAGGGAGGCTCCGGTGTACCGGCTCCCGGTGCTGAACAGCTCGGTGTACAGGGCGGCGAGCGGCCCGTACATCATCGGGTGCAGCACGCCCTGCCCGAGCACCAGCGCGATCACCAGCAGGGCGCCGCTCCCGCTGTCGACCATCGGGAACAGGGCGAAGCTGTAGACGGCCATGGCGATGGCTCCCACCAGCACGACCGGTCGCCTGCCGAGGCGGTCCGACGCGGCCGACCACGCGATGATGCCCACGACCGCGCACGCGGAGGAGATCGTGATCGCGTTGAGCACCGCCTGCCTGCTGAACCCGGCCTGCACGCCGTAGGCGAGCACGAAGGTGGTCAGGGTGGACTGCGCCACGAACGCCGAGAGCCCCACGCCGGCGCCGAGCGCGAGCTGCTTCGGCCTGGTGCGCAGCACCTCGATCAGCGGTGCCCTCCTGGCCGGCTCGGATTCCTGGAACAGCCGGGGTTCGGCGACCTTCAGCCGCACGAACAGCCCCAGCACCAGCAGCGCGATGCTGAGCAGGAACGGGATGCGCCAGCCCCAGGCCAGGAACGCGTCGTCGCCGAGGATCGCGGCCGTGCCGGTCAGCACCGCGGTGGACAGCACCATGCCGCAGGGCGCACCGGCGTTGGCGAAGCTCGCCCAGAGACCGCGTCGCGAGGTGGCGTGCTCGGCCGACATCAGCACCGCCCCGCCCCACTCACCGCCGACGGCAACACCTTGCAGGACCCGCAGCAGCACGAGTCCCAGCGGCGCCCACACGCCGATCTGCGCGTAGGTGGGCAGCAGCCCGATCAGCGAGCTGGCGATGCCCATCAGCAGCATCGTGAGCACCAGCATCCGCTTGCGGCCGAGCCGGTCTCCGAAGTGGCCGAAGACCAGACCGCCGATCGGGCGCGCCAGGTACCCGGTGGCGAACGTGCCGAAGCTGGCCACTGTCGCCACCAGCGGGTCGAGGTTGGTGAAGAACACCTGGCTGAACACGACCGCCGACGCCGTCGCGTAGAGCAGGAAGTCGTAGTACTCGATCACGCTGCCCAGGAAGCTGGACGCGACGGCGCGTCGCAGCTGCGCCGGTGGAGGTGTGGCCGAATCTGCCATGCTTGAAGACCCTCGTCGTCGGGGTGCCACCGGCACCAACGCGGATTGACCGTCCACATCGGATGGTTTGATCAGTCGTCGAGGTCGTGGGGGCGCGGGTAGGGGTCGGGTTGGTATGGGGCGTAGGCGTGGTCGGCGCCGGGTTCGGCCACTTCGGCGCGAGCGTTCATCGCAGCGGGCTCGGTGCTCCCCCACCGCCCGGTGTCGAGGCGGGTTTCCACGGTGTGCAGGGCGGCGAGCTGTTCGCCCGCGGTGAAGTTGCAGTGGCCGGGGCGGTCGACGTAGGACTGCCGCAGCAGCCGGGACGCCCCTGCCTCGCTCACCGCGTCGCGGTGGGCGCTGGCGACCTGCACGGGGACCAGGCCGTCACCCGTGGTGTGGATGTCCAGCTGCGGCTTGGTCAGCTCACCGGTGAAGGCCACGTTGCGGGTCATGTAGTCCACGGCCCCGGGTTCGGCGGTGATGCGCGGGCCGCCGGCCAGCGCGGTCAGGTCGTCGTGCAGCGACAGCCCGGCAGCGGCGTAGAGCCCTTCGACCTCAGCCGCGTAGGGCGAGTCGGTGAGCATCGCCGCGTAGTCGACGCCGGTGTTCCAGGACATGTTGCCGCCTGCGCGGGATTCGGCCTCCTGGCGCCACTCCATCGCCGTGGTGGGGAACCGCGTCATGACCTCGTACTGGTTGCGCTGCTGCGCTTCCCAGTCGCGGTCGCCCGGTTCGGGCTGGGCGGGGTCGTTGTGGCCGGGAATGTTGTGCAGCGCGGCGGCGAGGGCGATTCGCGCGCGCCCCTGCGGGGTCGACTGCGCCTGATCGACCACGCCGGTCATGGCGGTGGCGGCCCTGGAAGCCGCCACCTGGTCGGGGAAATCGACCAGCGGCAGGTCCGACCCGGGATCCAGCAGGGTTTTCACCGCGTACGCGGCGTCGAGCGTGCTGTTCCAGTTGGCGACGCCGCCGTGCACCAGTCCGCACATCGACAGAGTTCCGTCGATCCGATCGGCGTTGCGCTCGGCGATCGTGGTGGTGACCAGCCCGCCGTAGGACTGGCCCCACGCGATCGTCCGCCGCGCTTTCCCGAACCGCGTGGTGAATTCGTCCAATGTGGCCAGTTGATCGGGTACGGCCTGCTCGACGGCCCATCCGGTGGTGGCGTAGGACGAGCCGATGAGGGCGTAGCCCTGCCGCAGCGCGATCGCAGCCGTCTGCTCGCTCGGCGCGTTCTCAGCGGGATTGGGTTCACCGGAAGCCCGGTAACCGTGGCTGAACAGCAGGACGGTGCCGTTCCAGTTCTCCGGCACGTCCATCACCCAGGTGGCGCCGCTGGCCAGCGCACCCTCGACGTGGGCGGGTCCGTCCGCGGCGAAGGCCGGCACGGCCGCGGACGCCGTGAGCACTGCGGACGCAGCGAGCGTTGCGAGGCGGTGTCTCATCGCCCATCTCCTCAACAGCAGTGGCGCGGGGGCCTACTTCAGCCCGAGCAGAGTGACCGCGTTGTCCTTGAGGATCTTCGGACGGACGTGCGGTTTCATGTCGAGCTTCTCGAAGTCCGACAGCCACCGGTCGGGCGTGATCACCGGGTAGTCGGAGCCGAACAGGACCTTGTCCTGCAGCAGCGAGTTGGCGTAGTGCACGAGCTGCGGCGGGAAGTACTTCGGCGACCAGCCCGACAGGTCGATGTAGACGTAGGGCTTGTGCGTGGCCACCGCCAGCGCCTCGTCCTGCCACGGGAAGGACGGGTGCGCCAGGATGATCCGCAGCTCGGGGAAGTCGACGGCCACGTCGTCGACGAGCATCGGGTTCGCGTGCTTCATGCGGATACCGCCACCACCGGGCACTCCCGCACCGATGCCGGTCTGCCCGGTGTGGAACAGCGCCGGGACGCCGAGCTCCTCGATCGCCTCGTACAGCGGATAGGCCATCGGGTCGTTCGGCGAGAACCCCTGGATGCTCGGGTGGAACTTGAACCCTCGCACCCCGTGCTCGGTGACCAGGCGGCGCGCCTCCCGCACACCCGCCTTGCCCTTCCACGGGTCCACGCTCGCGAACGGGATCAGCACCTCGGGGTGCTCGGCGCAGCTCTCGGCGACCTCCTCGTTGGCGATGCGCGGGTGCCCGGTGGCGTGTTCGGCGTCCACGGTGAACACCACCGCCGCCATCCGCCGCTGCCGGTAGTGGTCGGCCATCTCGGTGATGCTCGGCTGCCGGTGCCCGTGGGCCTTGAAGTACTCCTCCGACGCTCCGAACAGCTCGGGGCTGAGCGATCCGTGCCCGTCCTTGGAGATCTCGGCGTGGGTGTGCACGTCGATGGCGACCAGTTCGTCGACGTTCATGGCGTGTCCGGTCATGGCAGTCGGAGGTCCCTTCCGCGAGCGTGCCGACCGGACTGAAAGTACGGCGATTTGATGACGGCCGTCAACATTGTGCCCAACATTGGACGTGACTACGCTGGTCACGTGACCACCTCCGCCGATGACGCGCTGACCTACTCGGCCCGGCCGCAGTCGCTGATGCTCAGCTTCCTGGGCCTGCACGTGCTCGGCCGCGGCACGGCGGTCTACTCGGGCAGCGTCATCGACGTCTTCGACCGGATCGACGTCTCGGAGGAGGCGGTGCGCTCGACGCTGAGCCGCATGGCCAAGCGCGGGCTGCTGACCCGCCACCGCCAGGGCCGCCGCGTCTACTTCGGACTCACCGAGCACGCCGGCCAGGTCCTCGAGGACGGCGAGCGGCGGATTTGGCACACCGGAGCGGTCAACCGCGACTGGGACGGCACCTGGACGCTCGTGGCCTTCTCGCTGCCCGACTCCCGGCGCAGCGACCGCCACGACCTCCGCTCCAAGCTGATCTGGGCGGGGTTCGGCCCGCTGCAGAACGGCCTGTGGATCGCACCGGGCGAGACCGACGTCGTCCGGATCGTCGACGAGCTCGGGCTCAACGACAACGTCACGGTGTTCACCGCGCAGCGGGCGAAGCCGACGGAGGCCGCGGACCTGGCCCGCAAGGCGTTCGACATCGACGCCATCGCCGAGCGCTACCGCGCCTTCCTCGCGCGCTGGGACACCCCGTCCCCGCTGCCCTCCGCCCCGGACGACCTGGCGCGACAGCTCGTGCTGCACACCGACTGGTTGCAACTGGTCCGCCAGGACCCGCACCTGCCGGCCGAACACCTCGACGCCGACTGGCCCGCCATCCGCGCGGAAGGCCTCTTCCGCGATCTCGCCCGCCACTACGACACGACCGCCTCTCCCCTGGCCGAGCAGGCGATCGAGCAGATCCGACCCGCCAGGCCGTGAGTCCCGCGCCGCTGGGGCGCTGCACAATGGGGGCATGGTCGAGCAGAGCGTGTGGATGCAGAAGGTGGCGGCTGACCCGGGACATTCCGCCTGGTACATCGGTCGGATGCGCGGTCTGGCCGAGGCCGGTGAGGACCTCGCGGGTGAGGCTCGGCTGATCGACTCGATGGCCGCGCGCGGCTCGCGCATCCTCGACGCCGGATGCGGTCCGGGCCGGGTCGCCGGTGCTCTCGCGGCGGCCGGTCACGACGTGGTCGGGGTGGACGTCGACGCGGCGCTGATCAAGGCCGCCGAGGAGGACCACCCGGGGCCGCGCTGGATCGTCGACGACCTCGCAGAACTCGATCTCGCCGCGCACGGCATCAGCGAACCGTTCGACGTGATCGTGTGCGCCGGGAACGTGATGACCTTCCTCGCCCCGAGCACGCGTCGCACCGTGCTGCAGCGGTTCCGCGAGCACCTGGCGCCGCGGGGCCGGGTGGCCATCGGGTTCGGGACCGGACGCGGGTACGAACCCGACGAGTTCTTCGCCGACGTGGAGGCCGCCGGGCTCACCCAGGACCTCGTCCTGGCCACCTGGGACCTGCGTCCGCGCCGCGCGGACTCGGACTTCCTCGTCGCGATCCTCAGCCCGGCCGAGTGATCTCGTCGGTGGTGCCGAGCACTCCCGCGTCGACGAGGCGTTGCACGTCCTCGTCGGCGATCCCGGCTTCCGCCAGGACCTCTCGGGAGTGCTGGCCCAGCAGCGGGGCCGGTCGCGGTGGTGGCGGGGGCGTTCCGAAGTCGATCGGTCGCCGGGCCAGCCGGACCGGGCCCACGCCCGGCTGATCGACGGTCTGGAAGAAGTCGGTCGCCACCAGCTGCGGATCCGCGAAGAGGTCTTCGATCGAGTTGACCGGCCCGTGCGGGATGTCGGCGCGTTCGAACGCCGCGCTCCACTCCGCCGAGGTGCGGTGGACCATCTCCTCGGCCAGCAGCGCGTAGAGCTCGTCGATGTGGGTCGTGCGGGCCCCGATGTCGTGGAAGCGGGGGTCGTCGGCGAGCTCCGGGCGGCCGACCAGGTCGAAGAACGCGATCCAGTGCTTGTCGGCGTACATCATGACGGCCAGGTGACCGTCCGCGGTGGCGTACGGGCGCCGGTGCGCGGAGTCGGTCCTCGGGTAGCCGGTGGGACCTGACGGCGGGTCGGTGAGCCAGCCGCCCTGCCGGTCGAGCAGCATGAACGACGCCATCCCCTCGAACATCGGGACCTCCACCGAGCGGCCGGCACCGTCGATCTCGCGAGCGCGGAGGGCGGCGCAGGTGGCCGCTGCGCCGTAGAGGCCCATCACCTTGTCGGACGCGGCCGAGCGCCAGTACTCCGGCTCACCGCCCGCGGCGGCCTGGGCGTCGGCGATGCCGGAGGCCGCCTGGATCACGTCGTCGTAGGCGGGCCGGTCGGCGTGCGGGCCGTGCCTGCCGTAGCCGCGGAACGCGCACAGCACCAGCGCCGGGTTGACCTCGCGCAGGTCGTCCCAGGTGAGTCCGAGCCGGGCCGCCGCCGGCGGGCGGATGTTGTGCAGCAGCACGTCGGCGTCGCGCACCAGCGCGTGCAGCACGTCGCGGGCGTCGTCGCTCTTGAGATCGACGGCGAGGGAGCGCTTGCCCCGGTTGGCGTTGACGAAGATCGGCCCCGCCCCGGCTCCCGAGGTGTCCCCGACGCCCCGCACCTGGTCGCCGCGCAGGGATTCGACCTTGACGACGTCGGCGCCCCACTCGGCGAGGACCTGCGCCGCGTAAGGCCCCATGAACACCGTGGACAGGTCGAGGACCCGCACTCCGGCCAGGAGTTCGCCGCTCATCGGTGACCTCCCGGGAGGGCGGGCGTGTCGGCCGAGCCGCCGAGGACGACGTCCCACAGCGACGAGGTCCTCGTGGTCTCGCCGAGGAAGCGGTCCCAGTCGCGGGTGGTGCCGAACTCGCCTCGCCAGTCGAGCGCGGGCAGCGTGAACAGCTGCAACGGGTGCTCCTGGGTCGTGCCGATCGCGCCGTGGACCTGGTGGGCGTTGCGCACCACGACCGACACCGCGTGACCGGCGCAGGACCGCGCCGCCGCGACCTTGACCGCCGAGAGCGCACCGGTCTCGGCGGCATCCAGCACGGCCGCGTCCACCGCAGCCCGCGCCAGCGCCGCTTCGGCGGCGGCATCGGCCACCAGGTGCTGCACGGCCTGGAACTTCGCGATCGGACGCCCGAACTGCACCCGAGTCCGGCTGTGCTCCACGCACAGCCGAACCACCGCGTCCAACGCCCCCACGACCTGCACCGCCCGGGCCAAAGCCCCCCGCAACACCAACTCGTCCAGAACCCCCGCACCCACCTCCACAACCCCAGGAGGTTCCTCAACCTCCCGCATTTCCCCCCGAGGCAACCCGGACCGGGCACCCGGATTACTCCCGTAATCAGGTACCGGATTACGGGAGTAATCCGGGGTTGGGGAGGGGGTTTCGGCTACGGCGTAGGTGCCGTTGGGGCGGCGGAAGAGGAGGACCGCGGGGACTTGGTCCAGCCACGGGACCGCGCGGGCTGTTCCGTCGGGTTCGACGATCGCCAGGGTCAGCGGCGTTGCCGGGTCGTCCGCGGGAGATCCGGCGGTGCGGAGGAGCCAGTGGGCCAGCAGGTCGCTCTCGGCGAACGGGAGATGTCGTGCTGCTGCCGCGCTTTCGCTCAACAGGGCTGCTGCTTCGAGCCAGCCCGCACCTGAGCCGCCCTGCTGCTCCGGGGCGGTCAGGGCGGTGAAACCGAGTCGGCTCAAGCGTTCCCACAGCTCCGCGTCGAAGGCGACGCCGCCGGTGGTCTGGTCGAGCCGGTCGTGGAGATCGCCGGCGAGGACCTCGCGCAGCACGTCGCGCAGCTCAGGGTCGACGGTGGTCATCAGCGCATCCCCAATCCGCGTGCGACGACGCCTCGCAGGATCTCGTTCGTCCCGCCGCGCAACGTGAACCCGGGCCGCTGCTGCACGGCGCGACGGGTCAGCGCGGCGACGTCGCCGGTCTCACCGGACGAAGTCTCGAGGTCGGCCAGCTCGGCGATGTCGCCTTCGAGGACGGTTCCGAGCACCTTCACCAGCGCTGCCGGAACGTCCGGCCGGTCTCCGCGCTGGAGCGCGGCGGCGATGGACAGCGACATCTGGTGCAGTCCCGCCAGCCTGCCGGTGATCCTGCCCGCTTCGGCCGGTTCCAGGCTCGCCACCAGGGATTTCGCCAGCTGGTAGGTCGACAGGAACCGCTCCGGCCCGGAGCGCTCGAACGCCAGCTCCGAGGTGACCTGGTGCCAGCCCGCCCCGATCTCCCCCACGACGTGATCGTCGGGCACCACGACCTCGTCGAGGTGGACCTCGTTGAAGTGGTGCGATCCGTTCGCCGAGATGACCGGCCGGATCTCCACGTCCGGGGAGTCCAGCCGCACCAGCAGCTGGCTCAGCCCACCGTGGCGGTCCTCCTCCTGCGGGGAGGTGCGGACGAGCGCGATGAAGGCGTCCGCGACGTGCGCACCGGACGTCCAGAGCTTGGTGCCGCGCACCCGCCAGCCGCCGTCGATCCGTTCCGCCCGCGTGCGCACGCTGGCCAGGTCGGAGCCCGAATCCGGCTCGCTCATCCCGATCGCGAAGAACATCTCACCGGTCACGATGCGCGGCAGGTACTCCCGCTTGAGCCGCTCGTTGCCGAAGCGCAGCAGGTTCGGCGCGACCTGCCGGTCGGAGATCCAGTGCGCGGCGACCGGCGCACCGGCGGCCAGCAGCTCCTCGGTGACCACGAACCGCTCCAGGAACGTCCTGCCGTGGCCGCCGTACTCGGTGGGCACGGTCATGCCCAGCCATCCCCGCTCGGCGAGCGCGCGCGTGAAACGCACGTCCCACCCGCTCAACCAGCTGTCCACGGTCGGCTCGAACACGCCCGCGGCGACCTGCTCGACGAGGAAACCCCGCACCTCCCGGCGCACCGCGTCCAGCTCCTGGTCCTCGCGAACGGGCGGCGGCATCAACGACGGCATCGACCACTCCTGCACTGGATCCGGAACGGTTGCGCACACCACGTAACCGGCACGCACGTCCCAGGTCAACGGGCCTTGCCGATGACCTGGTGGCGCACGTGCACGTAGGGTGTCGCCGAGTCAGGCCCGGCTGCTTTGGAGGAACGCTTCTCATGTCCGATGTGCTGCTGGTCGAGCGCGCCGATCACGTGGAGACCTGGACGATCAACCTGCCCGATCAGCGCAACCCGATCTCCGGCGGGGACCTGATCGAGGCGTTCGAGGACAACGCGCGGCGGGTGCAGCAGGACCTCGACGTGCGGTGCGTGGTGCTCACCGGAGCGGGCAAGGCGTTCTCCGCCGGCGGCAACGTCAACGACATGCGGGAGAAGGCCGGCATGTTCAGCGGAAGCCCGTGGGAGATGCGCAACGGCTACCGCGACGGCATCCAGCGGATCCCGCTGGCGCTGTCCGAGTGCGAGGTCCCGATGGTGGCCGCCGTCAACGGGCCCGCCGTCGGAGCCGGATGCGATCTGGCCATGATGTGCGACCTGCGGGTGGCCTCCACCAACGCTTGGTTCGCCGAGTCCTTCGTGCAGCTGGGCATCATCCCCGGCGACGGCGGGGCCTGGTTCCTCACCCAGGCCATCGGCCCGCAGCGCGCGGCGGAGATGGCGCTCACCGGCGACCGCGTCACGGCTGCGAAGGCTCTCGAATGGGGCATGGTCGCGCACGTCGTCGAACCGGAGCAGCTGCTCGACGAAGCTCGCGCGCTGGCAGCGCGGATCGCCAAGAACCCGCCGCACGCCACCAGGATGGCCAAGCGCCTCCTCAAGGAGTCCCGCACCAACGACCTGCGCCGCGTCTTGGAGCTCTCGGCCACCATGCAGGCCCTCTCCCACCACACCGCCGACCACGCCGAAGCCATGAACGCCGTGCTCGACAAGCGCCCGGGCAACTTCGAGGGCCGCTGACCGCCACGCCGGCGGCGAACCGGATTTCAGTGGAACTCCGGTCCCGACTTCCACTGAAGCCCGGCCCCCAAGTTCCACTGAAATCCGGTTCGCGGGTTCCACTGAAATCAGGGTTGGGGTGGGTTCTCCGGGGTCAGGACGCAGCGGGAGCCGGTGAAGATGGTGACCATGCAGCGGTTGTTGTGGTTGCACAGGGACCGGGTGCCGGAGTCCGCGGCGATGCGGTTGATCAGGTCGGGTTCGCGGAGGAGGGCCCGGCCCATCGCCACGAACTGGAAGCCCTCCCGCATGGCCGTGTCCATGATCTGCCGGTTGGTGACGCCTCCGAGCAGCACCATCGGCAGGTCCACCGCCGCGCGGATCTGCCGGGCGTCGTCCAGCAGGTAGCCGTCCTGGTAGGGGTATTCGCGCAGGAACCTGCTGCCGACCAGCTTCACGCCGGTGCGGATGGGTTCGCGCATCACCGAGGCGAACTCGCGCACCGGTGCGTCGCCCTTGAACAGGTACATCGGGTTGAGCAGCGAACTGCCCGCCGTCATCTCCAGCGCGTCGACGGTGCCCTCGGCCTCCAGCCACTGCGCCACCGCGATCGCCTCGTCCAGCCAGAACCCGCCGGGCACACCGTCATCCATGTTCAGCTTGGCCAGGATCGCGATCCGGTCGCCGACCGCTTCACGGACCGCGCGCATGATCCGCAGCGCGAACCGGGCCCGGTTCGCGAGGCTTCCGCCGTAGGAGTCGGTGCGCTTGTTGAGCTTGGGGCTGAGGAACGAGCTCGCCAGGTAGTTGTGTCCCAAGTGGATCTCGACGGCGTCGAAACCGGCTGCCACGGCCATCTTCGCGGCTTCGCCGTGCGCCTGGACGACCCGGTCGATGTCGGTCGGCGTCGCGGCCTTGACCGGGCGCAGCGATTGCAGGCTCAGCGACCTGCTCGGCCCGAGCGCGGGCAGCTTCGTCTTGGTGGAGTCGGCGACCGGCCCGGAGTGGCCGACCTGCGCGGAGATCGCAGCGCCCTCGGCGTGCACGGCTTCGGTCAACCGCCGCAGGCCCGGGACGGCCTCGTCGCGCCAGACGATCTGGTGCCCGTCGGTGCGCCCCTCGGGTGAAACCGCGCAGTAGGCGACCGTGGTCATGCCGACACCACCGGCCGCGTGCCGCACGTGGAAGTCGATCAGCTCGTCGGTGACCAGTCCGCGACGGGCCCTCTTCTCGTAGGTCGCGGCTTTGAGCACCCGGTTGCGCAGCCGCAACGGCCCCAGCACCGCCGGGGCGAGCACGTCGGGCATGACCTTCTCGCGCATCGCTACGTCCTCACCTCGTCGGAAGTCCCGCGTTGCGATCGGCACCCTACCAGCATTTTGGCGCATCCCGCCAAAAACTTCTGCCCGGCGGTTGACCAGCGCGGGGACCTCGGTCGACTATCGTCGGCGAGGTGAGCAACAGCGACGCCTCCGCACCGCAGCGCGGCCGCCCGACCGTGCTCGACCGCGCCGCCATCGCCACCGAGACCTTCCGGCTCTGGACCGAGCGCGGCTACGACGACGTGGGCTGGAAGGACATCGCCGAGGCCACCGGCGTCAGCGTCCGCACCCTCGTCCGGCACTTCGCGCGCAAGTCCGACATCGCCTGGATCGGCGTACCCGTCGCCACCCGCCGACTGCGCGACGCGCTCGGCGACACCCCCGCGGACGCTCCCGTCAGCGACGCCGTCCGCCGCGCGATCGTCGCGTCCATTTCGGACGATCCGATGACACCCGCAGGCCCCGACTGGATCCGGGTCGTGTGCGCCGAACCCGAGATCGCAGGCACCGCCCCCACCGCCTACCAGCCCTGGATCGCCGAACTCGCCCGCTTCATCGAGCACCGCGTCCCCGGCATCACCCCCGCCGCCGCCACCGCCCTGGCCAGCGGGTACCAGGCGGCCACCTTCGCCGCCCTGGTCGCCTGGAGCGAGAGCGGCTCCCACGAGCGCGCGGCCGCGGCGGCGGACGAAGCCCTCGCCTGGTTGTCGATCCCCGCGCCGTGAAGCCGCACCGGCGAATCCGGATCGATTCGCGTGAATCGCAAGTCCGGCGCCGTGGAAATCACAATTCAGAATGATTTCACCGCACACTCCAAAAGCTTCGAATGATGCCGGAATGCTTTCTGCTATACTACTGATGTACCAGAATTCGATGTGTCAGAACTCTGTTCTGATGAAGTCGGGGCGATGATGACTGCTGCGAGCGAGGAGCACCCGGGCAACCTGTCCATGGCGGAGAAGGCCTACCTGGCGATCAGAGACCGGCTGATCATGCTGGACATCCCGCCGATGACGGCCATCGACGACGCGGCGCTGGCGCGCTCGCTGGAGATCGGCCGCACCCCTGTGCGCGAGGCGCTCAAGCGCCTGGAGATCGACCGGCTGGTCGTGTCCTACCCGCGCCGGGGAACCTTCGCCACGGCCGTGGACATCACCGATCTGGCCTACATCTCCGACCTGCGCGTGCACCTCGAACCGCTGGCCGCCCGGCGAGCCGCGGAGATCGCCGTGGACGCCGACCTGGAGGAGATCGGCGGCCTCGTCGACCAGCTCGACGGCATGGACTTCCGCTCGATGGCGCGCGACGAGGTCATGCGCTGGGACCTGCACGTGCACCGCACGATCTATCACGCCGCGGGCAACCCGCACCTCGAGGACACCCTCATCCGCTACGACAACCTCGCAACGCGGATCTTCTGCGTCTTCCTGGACCGCATGCAGGACTTCGACAGCCACGTCATGGAGCACTCGGCGCTGCTGCGAGCCATCGGATCGCGCAAGCCGGACAAGGCGGAACAGCTGGCCAGGGAGCACGTCCTCAACTTCGACAAGGCGATGCGCTCCCTGGTGTGAGAGCTGTTGAGCGATTGCTCTGCTTGGCGGTGCAGGTGGCGGAACTGAGCGGCTTCGTGGACTCCGTGCGCCACGACTTGTGCATGTCCCATACACGGCGTCCCGGCGCATTCGCCGCGAAGCCGCTCAGAACCCGCGGCGGTGCCGGCTGAGTCCCACACCTGGAACAGCGGCTACCGCCTCATCGCTCAACCGGACGACAGGCGCTGCGCGAGCTTGCGGCGCCATTGGCCGAAGGGCCGGGCGCGATCGACCGCGAGCACTCCGACGGGCTCTTCCGCCGCGTCGAGGTAGAGGGCCAGGAAGTCGCCGGATTCGGGGTCGCCCTCCTCGATCTGAACGGCGCAGTCCTCGGTGCGGTGGCCGGCGAACTGGATCTTGTGCCCGTACTGGTCGGACCAGAAGTAGGGAACCGCGTGGTGCGCGGGCGCCGAGTGCTCCCGGCCGAGCAGCGCCGCCACCGCGGCAGCCGGTTGCTGCAGCGCGTTGGTCCAGTGCTCCAGCCGCATCGGACGCGCGGTGTAGTCGCGGTAGGAGTGCGCGCAGTCGCCCGCTGCCACGACCTCGGGCACCCCGGTCCGGCCGCGCGCGTCGGTGCTGACGCCGTGGTCGACGTCGAGCCCGGACCCGGCGAGCCATTCGGTGTTCGGCTCGGCCCCGATGCCGACCACGACCACGTCCGCGGGCAGCTCCCGCCCGTCGGACAGCCGCACCCCGGTCACGCGGGACTCGCCCAGCAGCTCGGCGACGCCGGACAGCGGGTGCACCCGGACGCCGTTGCGGGCGTGCAGCCGAGCGCACACCTCACCCATGTCGGCGCCCAGGGCTCGTCGCAGCGGAACCGGGCCGTTGTCGACGACGTCGACCTCGCACCCGAGCGCGACCGCCGTCGAGGCGACCTCGGCGCCGATGAACCCGGCGCCGACCACCACCAGCCGGGCTCCCGCGAACAGCTCCGCGCGCAGCGCCCGCGCGTCGTCCAGGGTCCGCAGGGTGTGCACGCCCTGGAGCTGCATTCCGGGCAGCTGCCGCGCCCGCGCACCGGTGGCCAGCACGACGCCGTCGGTGCCGATGCGGGTTCCGTCGGCGAGCACGACCGCGCGACCGGCCGTGTCGAGCGCGCCCGCGGGCTGCCCGAGCCGCCAGTCCACGTCGAGCTCGTCGTCATCGGAGTCGGTGAGCCGGATGTCGTCCTCGTCGATCGCCCCCGCCAGGAACTCCTTGGACAGCGGCGGCCGGTCGTAGGGGCGGTGCGGCTCGTCGCCGACCACCGCGATCTCGCCTTCGAAACCCTGCTCGCGCAGCGCGCGGACCGCCGAGAGCCCGGCCAGGGACGCGCCGACGACCGTGATGTGGCGCATCAACCGACCTCCTCCGCGACGGTGCTGCCGACGCGAGTCGACTCGTGCACGTAGACCATCCCGTCCTCGACCGTGACGGCGTGCGTGCGGACCGGCTTCTTGGCGGGCGGGCCGCTGGGCATTCCGGTTCGGAGGTCGAAACAGGCCGCGTGCAGCGGACATTCGACCGCGCAGCCCTCCAACCACCCGTCGGACAGCGACGCGTCCTGGTGCGAGCAGGTGTCATCGATCGCGTAGAGCTCCCCGTCGACGTTGAACACCGCGATCGCCACGTCGCCATGCACGCGGACCGACTCCCCCGGCGGCAGGTCGAGCAGCTCACCAACCAAGATCATTACGCCTCCTGTTGCAGATAGCGGAACACCGCGTGCTATGCGCAACAACAGGATGGGGGCCCGCCGCCCGCTCGTCAATGGGAGATTTTCGCCCGAAACAGGGATTTATCAAGGGTTTCCGACCCCCGGGCGCGCTCGATCGCGAGGCCGCGCGCTGCCGCGTCACGACCTCGTGGACGGGTGATGGGGGGTTGAGGTGTTGCTTCGGCGATGCCGAGGGGATACCTTCTCGCCAACAGATATATCAGTAGTGGGTCGCGGCCACAACCGCGACGTCGCCACTCCGGTGGCGGCATCCAGCGCACCGCGTCGCACCCGGGGGACCCATGACCGACCGCCCCAGACGGCCTCGGCGAGGTCTGAGACCGCCTGTCGTGCAGGAGGAACGCACGGTCCACCGCGCGGTCGCGGCCGCCTCGGTCGGCAACGTCGCCGAGTGGTACGACTTCGGGATCTACTCCTACCTGGCCGCCGGGGTGCTCGACCAGGTCTTCTTCGCCGACTTCGGCCCGTGGGCCGCGGTGTACACGCTCGGCGCGTTCGCCGCCGCGTTCGTGATGCGCCCGCTGGGCGGCTTCGTCTTCGGGCGTCTCGGCGACCGCTTCGGGCGCACCAAGGTCCTGTCCGCCACGGTGCTGATAATGGCGGCGGCCACGGTGCTGCTGGGACTCCTCCCCGACTACGGCGCGGCCGGCCTGCTGGCGCCCGTCCTCGTGCTGCTCGTGCGGATGCTGCAGGGCTTCTCCGCGGGCGGCGAGTACACCGGGGCGCTGACGCTGATCGCCGAGTACGCGCCGGACCGCCGCCGCGGCTTCTTCGGCAGCTGGCTGGAGTTCAGCACGCTGACAGGCTACGCGCTCGGCGCGGGCACCTGCGGCGCGGTGGTCGCCCTGCTGCCGCCGGACGCGCTGCTGACGTGGGGCTGGCGGGTGCCCTTCATGCTCGCGCTGCCGCTCGGGCTCATCGGGCTCTACCTGCGCATCCGCCTGGAGGACACGCCGGCGTTCCGGCAGCTCATGGAGCGCTCGCCGGTGCTGGCCACGATGACGACGCGGCGCGCGGGGCAGATCGTGCTGCGCCACTACCGGACTCCCGCGCTGGTGGCCGCCGGGATCGTCGTGGCGTGGAACGTCACCAACTACGTGCTCACCAACTACGTCCCGACCTACCTGACCAGCACGCTCCCCCGCCACGGCGAGGGCGACACCAGCAACGCGGTCGCGACGGGCATGCAGGTCGCGGTCATGGTGGTGATGCTGTGCGCCATCGTCGGCGTGGGCAGGCTCAGCGATCGCATCGGCCGCAAACCCGTGCTGATGACCGGAAGCGTCGCCCTGGTGCTGCTCGGGCTGCCCGCCGTGTGGCTGCTTCGCGCCGGAACAGGTGGTCAAGCGCTCGGGCTGCTCATCATCGGGTTGTGCCTGATGTGCTTCGCGGCGGTCTCACCGTCGACGCTGCCCGCGCTGTTCCCCACGATGATCCGCTACAGCAGCCTCGCGGTCATCTTCAACCTGTCGGTGTCGTTGTTCGCCGGCACCGCACCGACGATCATCGAGGCCGCCGTCACCGCGACCGGCAACCTGGACTGGCCGGGCTACTACCTGATCGGTGCCGGCCTCATCGGGATCGTCGCCACGCACTTCCTGCGCGAGCACGCGGGCAAGCCGCTGGACGGAGCCGCGCCGCTGACCTCCAGCGCCGAGCTACCACCCCCGCCGCTGTCCGAAGACGGCGTGCCGCTGGAACTACCGCGCTAGAACGACCTTCCGCTCGGCGGCGCCGGCGCGGACTGGTCACCAGAAGGACAACAACGCCCGGATTACCGCCGTGATCAGGTACCGCGGCGTCGGCCGAGGTCCTGGAACGCGCAGAAGTGGCCTCGCACCCGTCCGGTGCGAGGCCACCTCCTCAGCCGCGGTCAGCCGGTGCGTTCGCGGACCCAGTCGTGGAACTCGGCGATGTGGTGCTCACTGGGCACCAGCACGCCGCCGGAGGCGTAGGAGCGGGAGTCCATGGCCAGCTGGCAGCGCTCGCAGGCGTCGAAGTCCTGCTGGTTGACCCGGTGGAACAGCTCCACCGAGCGGTCGATGTCGGCACCCGAGTCGACGACCTCGGGCAGGTACAGCCAGTCGCAGCGCACCAGCGTGCGGTCGGGCGCCAGCGGGAACATCCGGTGGAAGACGACGTGGTCGGGCACGAGGTTGATGAACACCTGCGGCCGGACGGTGATGGCGTAGTAGCGGCGGTCCTGCTCCTCGTTGACGCCGGGCAGCTTCGCCAGCCCGGCCGAGCCGTCCACGGTGAACCCCTCGATGTCCTCGCCGAACTCGGCGCCGTGACCCACGAAGTACTGCGCGGCCAGGCCGTCGGCGAACTCCGGCAGGACCTCGGTGAGCTCCGGGTGGATCGTGGCGCAGTGGTAGCACTCCATGAAGTTCTCGACGATCTGCTTCCAGTTCGCCTTCACGTCGTATTCGATGCGCCTGCCGAGCTTGAGGTCGGCGACCTGGTAGCCGACGATCGCGTCCGGCGTGCCGAGGCGGTTGGTGACGTCGCCGATGACGGTGTCGTCGAACGACGGCGGTTCCTCGGCCAGGCACAGCCACACGTACCCGAGCCATTCCCGCACGTGCACTCCGCGCAGGCCGTACTCGGTGCGGTCGACGTCGTCCATGGCGTTGAGGTTCGGCGCGGCGATCAGCTCGCCGTCGAAGGAGTACGTCCAGGCGTGGTAGGGGCATTGGAAGGACCGGCGCACCTCGCCGGACTCCTCGGTGCACAGCCGCGCGCCTCGGTGCCGGCACACGTTGAGGTGCGCCTTGACGGCGCCGCTGCGGTTGCGGGTGACCAGCACGCTCTCCCGGCCGATCTGGACGGTCTCGAACTGGCCCGGCTTGGCCAGGTCGGCGCTGCGCACCGCGCAGAACCAGCCGGCCTCGAAGATCGTCGCCTGTTCCAGGCGGAAGATCCCCGGCTCGGTGTAGTAGTGCCCCGGCAGCGTCTCGCGCAGGCTCTCGGGCAGCTGGGACTCGGTGGTGGGAAGCTCACCGGTGGTCATGGGCACAGGCTCCTCAGCGCTGAAGTGGGTTCAGGGGAACACAACGGTGCTGTTGCCGTTGAGCAGGACGCGGTGCTCGCAGTACCACCGCACCGCGCGGGACAGCGCGAGCGCTTCGGCGTCGCGGCCCACGGTTTGCAGGGATCTCGGGTCGTGGGTGTGGTCGATGCGGATGACCTCCTGCTCGATGATCGGTCCCTCGTCGAGGTCCGGGGTGACGTAGTGCGCCGTGGCGCCGACGAGCTTGACGCCCCGGTCGTACGCCTGGTGGTAGGGCTTGGCGCCCTTGAAACCGGGTAGGAACGAGTGGTGGATGTTGATCGCCCTGCCGTGCAGCGCCTTGCAGGTCTGGTCGGAGAGCACCTGCATGTAGCGGGCGAGCACGACCAGGTCCGCGGCGTGGTCGTCGACCAACCGCAGCAGCCGCGCCTCGGACTCGGGCTTGGTCTCCGGCGTGACCGGCACGTGGTGGAACGGCAGGCCGGCTGCCTCGGCCATCGGGCGCAGGTCCTCGTGGTTGGAGACCACGGCGACGATCTCGGCGCCCAACGCGCCCGCGCGCCAGCGGTAGATCAGGTCGTTGAGGCAGTGCCCGAGCTTGGAGACCATCACCAGCACGCGGGCCGGACGCGCCGAGTGGAACGCGTAGTCCATGCCGAATTCCGTTGCCACCGGCTCGAACCCGCGCTCGAGCTCGTCGAGGTCGGCGTCGCCGCTGGCCTGCACCCGCAGGAACAGGCGTCCGCGCACGGCGTCGTCGAACTGGCGGTACTCGCCGATGTCGCACCCGTGCTGGAACAGGAACGAGCTGACGGCCTGGACGATGCCGGTGCGGTTCTGGCAGCTCAGGGTGAGGGTGAATGTCACGGGGTTCTCCTCAGCATTCCACGATGTTGAGCGCGAGGCCGCCGAGAGCGGTCTCCTTGTACTCGTCCTTCATGTCGGCTCCGGTGTCGCGCATCGTCTTGATGGCCTTGTCCAGCGAGACGTGGTGCTTGCCGTCGCCGCGCAGCGCCATCCGCGCGGCGGTGATCGCCTTGATCGCCGCGACCGCGTTGCGCTCGATGCACGGGATCTGCACGAGTCCGCCGATCGGGTCGCAGGTCAGCCCGAGGTTGTGCTCGATGCCGATCTCGGCGGCGTTCTCCACCTGCTCCGGCGTTCCGCCCAGCAGCTCGGCGAGTCCGGCGGCGGCCATCGAGCAGGCCGAACCGACCTCGCCCTGGCATCCGACCTCGGCACCGGAGATGGAGGCGTTCTCCTTGAACAGCGCGCCGACCGCCCCCGCGGTGAGCAGGAAGCGGACCGCCGCGTCGTCGTCGAAGACCGGCAGGAAGCGGTGGGCGTAGTGCAGCACCGCCGGGACGATCCCGGCGGCGCCGTTGGTCGGGGCGGTCACCACCCGGCCGCCCGCCGCGTTCTCCTCGTTGACCGCCAGGGCGTAGAGGGTCACCCACTCCATGGGGTCGGCGTCCTCGTCGAGGCGGGCGTGCAGATCCCTGGCGCGGCGGCGGACTTCGAGCCCGCCGGGCAGGACGCCGCCGGTGCGCACGCCCTGCTCGACGCACTCCCGCATCACCTGCCAGATGTGCAGCAGGTGCTCGCGGGTCTCGCTCTCCGGGCGCCAGCTCGCCTCGTTGGCCAGGACCACGTCGCTGATGCGCCCACCGGTCTCCGCTGCGCGGACGAGCAGTTCGGCGCCGGTGCAGAACGGGTGGGCGACCGGCGCGGCGTCCTCGACGAGCGCCGGGCGATCGGTCTCGTCCTCGTCGAGCACGAATCCGCCGCCGACGGAGTAGTACTCGCGGCGCACGAGCCGGGCTCCGCCGTCGTCGAAGGCCTCGAAGGCCATGCCGTTGGTGTGGAAGTCGAGCCGTTCACCGCGGTGCAGCACGATGTCGGCGTCCACGTCGAAGGTGATCTTGTGCTCGCCGCCGAGGCTGATGCGGTGCTCCTCGCGCACCGCGAGCACCTGCGGTTCGACGGCGACCGGGTCGACCAGGTGCGGTTGCTCCCCGGCCAGCCCGAGCACGACGGCCTTCACGCTGCCGTGCCCGTGCCCGGTCGCGCCCAGCGAGCCGAACAGCTCGCAGCTCACCCGGGTCGTGCGGGTCAGCGCCCCGGTCCGGCGCAGGTGGTCGACGAACCGGAACGCCGCTCGCATCGGGCCGACCGTGTGCGAACTCGACGGCCCGATGCCGACCTTGAACAAGTCGAAGACGGACAGGCTCATGCAGTGCTCCTGATCGGTTGGGGGCGGAGCGAAGTGCTCGATGCCCGGCAGGTGGCGGTGCTGGTCCGAAGTGCCCGGGCGACGCGGACATCGATCACGGGCGGTTCGGACCAGAACAGCCCTTGCTGCCGGGGGTTCAGCGGCGGATGCGGTGCATGTCGGGGTCCACCAGGGGCTCGGCCGCGACCGCGGCGTCGACCATGCGGTCGAAGTACTTGATCCGGACGCGGGTTCCGGGCACCGCCGTCGCCGGGAGCCAGGCGTAGGCGATGGGCACTCCGAGGGTGTGCGCGAAGGCCGCCGAGGTGACGTAGCCCGACGGCACCCCGTCGACGAAGACGGGTTCGGAACCCAGGACCACGCTGCGTCCGTCGTCGATGGTCAGGCACGACAGGCGCCGCGTCACCGCGTCGGGTTCGAGGCGCGCGAGGGCGTCGCGGCCCACGAACTCGCCCTTCTGCGGCCGGACGGCGAACCCGACACCGGCCTCGTAGGGGTTGTGCTCGGTGGTCATGTCCGCTCCCCAGGCGCGGTAGCCCTTCTCCAGCCGGAGGCTGTTGAACGCGGCCCGCCCGGCGGCCACCACTCCCAGGTCCCGGCCGGCTTCGAAGAGCACGTCCCACAGCCGCTGGCCGTACTCGGCGCTGGTGTAGAGCTCCCAGCCCAGCTCGCCGACGTAGGACACCCGCATGGCGGTCACCGGGATCCCGGCGATGCGGATCTGCTTGCAGCGGAAGAACTTCAGCCCCTCGTGCGACAGGTCGTCGCGGCTCAGCGGCTGCACCAGGTCGCGCGCCAGCGGCCCCCACGCGCCGATGCAGCAGGTGCCGCCGGTGATGTCGCGCAGGACCACGCTCCCGTCGTCGGGCAGGTTGCGCCGCAGGTGCTCGTGGTCGAGGTTGCCGTTGGCGCCGACCTGGAACAGCTGCTCCCCCAGCCTCGCGACGGTGAGATCGCTGCGCACGCCGCCGGCCTCGTCGAGCATCAGCGTGTAGGTCACCGAGCCGACCGACTTGTCCACCTTGTTGGTGGTGAGCCGGTCGAGGAACGCCAGCGCGCCGGGCCCGCTGACCTCCAGGCGCTTGAGCGAGGTCATGTCGTAGAGCGCGACGGCGGTGCGGGTCTTCCACGCCTCCACCGCGGCGACGGGGCTGTGGTACATCGCCGACCAGGCATCCCGCGCGGGCGGCTGCCACTCCATCGGCAGGTCCTTGACCAGCGGAGCGTTGGCCTCGAACCAGTGCGGGCGCTCCCAGCCGTGGGCTTCGAGGAACACCGCGCCGAGTTCCTTCTGGCGCGCGTGGAACGGGCTGACCCGCAGCTCGCGCGGCGAGAACTTCGGCTGCAGCGGGTGCTTGACGTCGTAGATCTCCACGAAGTTGCGCGAGGAGGTCTCCTCGACGTAGTCGGGAGCGGTCTCCAGCTCGTCGAAGCGGTGCACGTCGCAGCCGTGCAGCTCGACCTCGCTGCGGCCGTCGACCAGCAGCTGCGCCACGGATCGCGCGACACCGGCGGAGTGCGTGACCCACACGGCCTCGGCGATCCAGAACCCCTGCACGTCGGGGGATTCACCGACGAGCGGTCCGCCGTCGGGGGTGAAGGAGAAGACGCCGTTGAAGCCGGTGTCGATCTTGGCGGTCTCCAGCGCGGGCAGCAGCCGCTTGCTGTGCTCCCAGGAGGGGGCGAAGTCCTCCTCGGTGAACGGCAGCATCGACGGCATCGCCCGCTCCGAGGTCTCCTCGTCCTGCGGGAGGTCGCTCAGCCGCACCGGAATCGGGCGGTGGGCGTAGGTCCCGATGCCGAGGCGGTCGACGTGCTCGCGGTAGTAGAGGTCGCGGTCCTGGTGGCGCAGGATCGGCAGGTTGGCCTCGGTGCGCTCGTCGTTGCGCCCGGCGAGTTCGGGCAGCGGGTCGGTCTTGGCGTACTGGTGCGCCATGGGCAGCAGCGGCACGGTCATGCCGACCATCTCGCCGATGGCCTGACCCCAGAAACCGGCGCAGGACACCACGATGTCGGCGGGGATCTCGCCGTGGTCGGTCTCGACGCCGGTGACCCGGCCGTGGCTGTGGTTGATCCCGGTGACCGTCACCGCGCCCCGGAAGCGAGCTCCCCGCGCCACCGAGCGCCGGGCGAGCGCGACGACGGCGCGGGCGGCCTTGGCGAGCCCGTCGGTGGGCGTGTGGAACCCGCCGAGGACCTTCTCGGCGTCGAGCAGCGGGTGCAGCTTCGCGCACTCGTCGGGTCCGATGACCTCGCCGGGAACGCCCCAGGAGGTGGCCCATCCCTGCTTGCGGTGCAGGTCGGCGAGCCGTTCGGGGGTGGTGGCGATCTCCAGGCCGCCGACCTGGTTGAAGCAGCGGTCGCCGTCGTCGTCGAGGCCTTGCAGCTTCTCGACGGTGTAGGTGGCGAACTCGGTCATCGTCTTCGACGGGCCGGTCTGGTAGACGAGGCCGGGCGCGTGGGAGGTCGAGCCGCCGGTGAGCGGCAACGGCCCCTGGTCGACGACGGTGACCTGGTTCCACCCGCGACTCGTGAGCTCGTCGGCCAGGTTCGCGCCGACGATCCCGGCTCCGATGATGACGACGCGAGGGGTCGTGCTCATGGTGGTCTCCTAACGAGCGGATGTGAAGCTGGGGAGACTCCGCCTGCGACGAGGCGGGATGCGTTGCGAGGAGCTTTTCCGGCACCGAGTGGAGCCGCGCGGAGGTGATCGACGCCCTCTGACTGAGGACTGATATATCAACTGCACATCAAAAATAAGCGTCCTCGGTGGCGCGGTCAACACGCGGCGCCGAAATTCCACCGACGGGCACGACCCGCACCCCGCGCACCCGCCCTTCCGAGCGCTCCCACCAGCGCCAACGCCACACTCTCCAGCCCGACCGGGCTTCAGCCCTTGACCACGCGGCACGTGCTGCTACCTTTGGTATCCATCTGATATGTCAGTTGTCCATAAGTGCCTCTCCCCCTGTCGAGCACTCGCTCACCGCACATCGAACGGAGGGCTCTCATGCCGCGCACTCCCGGCGCCGACTTGCCTGAGCACCCGGACTGGCTCTGGGGCCCCGCCGACCCGAAACCGTCCTACGACGTGGTGATCGTGGGCGGCGGCGGTCACGGCCTGGCCACCGCCTACTACCTCGCCGTCAACCACGGCATCACCAACGTCGCCGTGCTCGAAAGCGGTTGGCTCGCAGGCGGGAACATGGCCCGCAACACCACGATCATCCGCTCCAACTACCTCTGGGACGCCAGCGCCGGGCTCTACGAGCACGCGCTGAAGCTCTGGGAGGGGCTGGAGGAGGAGCTGGACTACCCGCTGCTGTTCTCCCAGCGCGGCGTGCTCAACCTCGCCCACTCCCTGCAGGAGGTCCGCGACGGCGTCCGGCGGGTGGGGGCGAACCGGCTCAACGGCATCGACGCCGAGTGGCTCGATCCGCAGCAGGTGGCCGAGATCTGCCCGATCATCAACACCTCACCGGACCTGCGCTACCCGGTCATGGGCGCGACCTGGCAGCCCCGGGCGGGCATCGCCAAGCACGACCACGTCGCCTGGGGATTCGCCCGCGCGCTGGACCGGATGGGCGTGGACCTGGTGCAGAACTGCCAGGTCACCGGCTTCGACCGGGTGGGCGACAAGATCGTGGGCGTGCGCACCACGCGCGGTGACATCGCCACCGGCAAGGTCGCGCTGGCCGCCGCCGGGCACACCTCGGTGCTCGCCGACGAGCTCGGCCTGCCGCTGCCGCTGCAGAGCCACCCGCTGCAGGCCCTGGTCTCCGAACTGCTGGAACCGGTGCACCCGACGGTGGTCATGTCCAACGCGGTGCACGTCTACGTCAGCCAGGCGCACAAGGGAGAACTCGTCCTCGGCGCCGGCATCGACGCCTACAACTCCTACGGGCAGCGCGGGTCCTTCCACACCATCGAGCGCGAGCTGACCGCCGCGGTCGAGCTGTTCCCGATGTTCGCCCGCGCGCACGTGCTGCGCACCTGGGCGGGCGTGGTGGACGTGACCCCGGACGCCTCGGCGATCATGGGCCTCACCCCGTTCGACGGCCTGTACATCAACTGCGGTTGGGGCACAGGCGGTTTCAAGGCGACACCCGGTGTCGGCTGGTGCTACGCCCACACCATCGCCCACGACGAGCCCCACGAGCTCAACGCCCCGTTCAGCCTGGACCGCTTCACCACAGGCGCCCTGGTCGACGAGCACGGCGCAGCCGGCGTGGCGCACTAGTCCGTTCGAAAGTGGCGGAGCCACTTCCTCTTTTAGGTGAGCGCCATGCAACTTGCACCACCGGGGGTTCTGAGCGGCTTCGTGGCGAGTACGCCGGCCGGGACGCCGCGCATTCGAATACTCAAGGAGCGGCGCACGGAGTCCACGGAGCCGCTCAGGTTCCCCCACCCGCGCCCCCGAGCAGCTCAACCCCGCACATCCCACAAGGAGGCTCCCATGATGCTGATTCCCTGCCCGTGGTGCGGGCCGCGCAATGAGACCGAGTTCCACTACGGCGGTCAGGCCGACGTCGCCTACCCCGCCGATCCGCAGGCGGTGTCCGATGTGGACTGGGCTCGATTCCTGTTCTACCGCGCCAATCCGAAGGGCGCCTTCGCGGAGCGGTGGAACCACCAGGCGGGTTGCCGGCGCTGGTTCACCCTCCGCCGCGACACCAGGACCAACGAGATCCTCCACGACGACGGGGCGGTGACGAGGTGAGCAACGAGTTCAGGCTGGCCGAAGGCGGCCGGATCGACCGGGACCGCACCCTGCGCTTCCGGTTCGACGGACGGGAGTACGAGGGCTTCGAAGGCGACACCCTCGCCTCGGCGTTGCTGGCCAACGGCGTCCACCAGGTCACCACCAGCATCAAGCACGGCCGCCCGCGCGGGATCATGGCCGCGGGCCCCGAGGAACCGAACGCGCTGGTGCAGATCGACGAGCCGTTCCCGGAGCCGATGCTCACCGCGACCACCGTCGAACTGCGCGACGGCCTGGCCGCCACGGGGCTGCCCGGCCAGGGACGGCTGGCGACCGAACCCGACCCGGCCCGCTACGAGTCGACGCACGCGCACTGCGACGTCCTCGTGGTCGGTGCCGGACCCGCCGGTCTCGCGGCGGCGCTGAGCGCCGCGCGCAGCGGAGCCCGGGTGATCATCGCCGATGCGGGCACCGAGTTCGGCGGCCAGCTGCTGGGCAGCGGTGAGCAGCTGTCGGGCAGGCCGGCCGACAGCTGGGTCCAGCGGGTCGTGGCCGAGCTCGACGCCGCCCCCGAGGTGACCGCGCTGCCGCGCACGACCGTGTTCGGCCACTACGACCACAACTACCTCGTGGCCGTCGAGCACCACGGCGAGGACTCCTTCGTCCGGCAGCGCACCTGGCACATCCGGGCTCGCGAGGTCGTGCTGGCCACCGGTTCGCACGAGCGCCCGCTGGTGTTCCCCGGCAACGACCGCCCCGGCACGATGCTGGCCGGGGCCGCCCGCACCTACCTGCACCGCTACGGCGTGCTCGCGGGCGAGCGCGCGGTCGTGTTCACCACCAACGACAGCGCCTACGCCGCCGCGATCGACCTGCACGACGCCGGGGTCGCCATCGCCGCGGTGGTGGACGTCCGGCCGGTCGTGTCGACGGTGTGGGCCTCGCGCTGCGTGGAGCGCGGCATCCCCATCCGCAACGGCTCCGCCCTGATCGGCACTTCGGGCACCAGCCGCGTGAGCGGCGTGACGGTGCAGCGGAGGGGCGAGGAGGCGACCGACGAGCTGGACTGCGACCTGCTGCTGGTCTCCGGTGGCTGGAACCCGGCGGTGCACCTGCACAGCCAGTCGCGCGGAACCCTGCGCTACTCGGCGGAGATCGGCGCGTTCGTGCCGGACCGCAGCGCGCGCGGTGTGCGCTCGATCGGCGCCGCCGCAGGGGTTTTCGGCACCTTCGACTGCCTGCGCACCGGTTCCGAGGCGGGCAGCGACGCGGCGCGGGAGACCGGGTTCGACGCCGACTTCGCCGAGGTGCCCGCGGTGGCGTGCCCGCCGGTCGTCGCGCCGCAGCCGACGTGGCTGCTCACCTGCGCGTGCGAGGACGAGCAGTACGTGGACCTCGCGCGCGATGCGACCGTGTCCGACGTCCGCAAGGCCGTCGGCGCGGGCATGGACTCGGTCGAGCACATCAAGCGGTTCACCACCATCGGCACCGCCCACGACCAGGGCAAGACCTCCGGCATCCTGTCCTCCGGGGTGATCTCCCGGCTGCTGGGCGTCGAGCTCTCCGAGGTCGGCGCGACCACGTTCCGCCCGCCCTACACGCCGGTGGCCTTCGCCGCGTTGGCCGGGCGGGACCGGGGCGACCTCTACGACCCGGCCCGGGTCACCGCGATGCACGACTGGCACGTCGAGCAGGGCGCGCCGTTCGAGGACGTCGGCCAGTGGAAGCGGCCCTGGTACTACCCGCTGCCGGGCGAGGACATGCAGGCGGCCGTGCTGCGCGAGTGCGACGCGGTGCGCACCGGCGTGGGCATGCAGGACGTCTCGACGCTCGGCAAGATCGACGTGCAGGGCCCGGACGCCGCCGAGTTCCTCGATCTCGTCTACACCAACAAGATGAGCACCCTGAAGGTCGGCCGCATCCGGTACGGGCTGATGTGCACCGCCGACGGCATGGTCTTCGACGACGGCACGGTGATGCGCACCGGCGAGCACCGGTACCTGATCTCGACCACCTCCGGTGGTGCCGCCGGGGTGCTGGAGTGGCTGGAGGACTGGCTGCAGACCGAGTGGCCGCACCTGCGCGTGCACCTGACCTCGGTCACCGAGCAGTGGGCCACCATCGCGCTGGCCGGGCCCCGCTCCCGCGACGTGCTGGCGGCGGTGTCCTCCGGCTTCGAGCTGGACAACGAGTCGTTCCCGTTCATGGCCTGGCAGGACGGCCTCGTCGCGGGCCGCCAGGCGAGGGTGTGCCGGATCAGCTTCTCCGGCGAGCTGGCCTTCGAGATCAACGTGCCGCGCTGGTACGGCCGCGAGGTGTGGGAGGTGCTGCACGACGCGGGCGTGCCGTTCGGCATCACCCCGTACGGCACCGAGACGATGCACGTGCTGCGCGCGGAGAAGGGCTTCCCCATCGTCGGCCAGGACACCGACGGCACGGTGACCCCGCACGACCTCGGGATGAGCTGGGCCGTGTCGAAGAAGAAGGACGACTTCCTCGGCATGCGCTCGTTCACCCGCGCGGACACCACCCGCTCCGACCGCAAGCACCTCGTCGGTCTGCTCCCGCCCGCCGACTCCCCCGTCGTACCGGAGGGATCGCAGCTGGTGGCCACCGGTGAGC
This sequence comes from Saccharopolyspora terrae, assembly GCF_004348435.1. Classification (NCBI taxonomy): domain Bacteria; kingdom Bacillati; phylum Actinomycetota; class Actinomycetes; order Pseudonocardiales; family Pseudonocardiaceae; genus Saccharopolyspora; species Saccharopolyspora terrae. Next base: position 81,303 of record NZ_SMKS01000007.1, read on the forward strand.
TGCCCGAACCGCCGGTGCCGATGCTGGGGCACGTCACCTCCAGCTACCGCAGCGCGGCTCTGGGCCGCCCGTTCGCGCTCGCGCTGGTCGCCGGTGGTCGCGACCGCATCGGGCAGACGATCTACAGCCACGTGGGCGACCAGCTGGTGCCCGTGGAGATCACCGAACCGGTCTTCTACGACAAGGAAGGAGCCCGCCGCGATGGCTGAGCCCTACGGCGAATCCCCGCTGGCCTCGCACGCCGACGTGCTGACCGACTCCTCGGTCCCCGGAGATCTGCGCCTGTCCGAGGTGTCCTTCACCGCCCAGGTCACGCTGCGCGTCGACCCGAAGAGCCCTGCCGCGGAACGCATCGGCACCGCGCTCGGCACGATGCTGCCCAACCAGGCCGGGCAGGTGTCGCGCACCGAACGGCTGCTCGTCGCCTGGCTCGGACCGGACGAATGGCTGCTGGTCGGCCCGGAAGGCGAGGCCGACCGGATCCAGGCGACGGTGGCCGAGGCGCTCGGCGACGAGCACGGCGCCGTCGTGGACGTCTCGGCGCACCGCACGATCATCGAGGTCGCCGGGCCGAAAGCGCCTGAGCTGCTGGCGAAGGGCTGCGCGCTGGACCTGCACCGGCGCAGCTTCGGACCGGACCGCTGCGCGCAGACCCTGCTGGCCCGCACCGGTGTGGTGCTGCTGTGCCGCGACACCGAACCGCCGAACTACTGGATCTTCGTGCGCGCCTCGTTCGCGCGCTACCTCGCCGACTGGCTCCGCGACGCGGCGGCCGAATACCACCAGAACCGTTGAACAGGAGCGTTGACGTGATCGAAGCTCGTGCGGTCGTGTCCACCGGGAAGGGCAAGCCGGTCGAGGTCACCACCATCCTCGTGCCCGATCCGGGCCCGGGTGAGGCCGTGATCCGCGTGCAGGCGTGCGGTGTCTGCCACACCGACCTGCACTACCGCGAGGGCGGCATCAGCGACGACTACCCGTTCCTGCTCGGCCACGAGGTGGCCGGTGTCGTCGATTCCGTCGGCGACGGGGTGAGCAACGTCGAGCCGGGCGACTTCGTCGTGCTGAACTGGCGGGCGGTGTGCGGGAACTGCCGCGCCTGCAAGCGCGGTCGCCCGCAGTACTGCTTCGCCACCCACAACGCCTCCCGGCCGATGACGCTCGCCGACGGCACCCCGCTCTCGCCGGCGTTGGGCATCGGCGGGTTCGCCGAGCGCACGCTCGTCCACTCCGGACAGTGCACGAAGGTGGACCCGGCGGCGCGACCGGCGGTGGCCGGGTTGCTGGGGTGCGGTGTGATGGCCGGGATCGGCGCCGCCGTCAACACCGGGCAGGTCGGGCCGGGCGATTCGGTGGCCGTCATCGGCTGCGGCGGCGTCGGCGACGGGGCCATCGCCGGGGCGGCCATGGCGGGTGCGCGGCGGATCATCGCCGTCGACAAGGATCCCGAGAAGCTGGAGTGGGCGCGGGGTTTCGGCGCCACGCACACCGTCAACGCCTCCGAGTCCGACACCGTGGAGGCGATCCGCGAGCTCACCGGTGGTCACGGAGCGGATGTGGTCGTGGACGCGGTGGGAGTGCCCGCGACCTACGAGCAGGCGTTCTACGCCCGCGACCTGGCGGGCACGGCCGTGCTGGTCGGCGTGCCGGACCCGTCGATGCGGCTGGACCTGCCGCTGCTGGACGTCTTCGCCCGCGGCGGGGCGCTGAAGTCCAGCTGGTACGGTGACTGCCTCCCCGAACGGGACTTCCCGATGCTCACCGAGCTCCACCTGCAGGGCCGGCTGCCGCTCGAGAAGTTCGTCAGCGAGGAGATCTCCCTTGATGATGTCGAAGCGGCCTTCGCGAAGATGGGCCGCGGCGAAGTGCTGCGTTCGGTGGTGACGTTCCCATGAGCATCCGGCTCGACCACGCCACCGTCGAGGGGAAGTTCTCCCTCGACGGCGAGGTCCACGAAGTCGAGAACAACCTGTGGGTCGTGGGTGACGACCACCAGTGCCTCGTCATCGACGCGCCGCACGACGTCGACGCCGTCCTCGACCTCGTCGCGGGCCGCGAGGTGGTCGCGGTGCTGGCCACCCACGCCCACGACGACCACGTGCGGGTGGCCCCGCAGCTGGCCGACGCCGTCGGGGCACCGCTGTACCTGCACCCGATGGACCGGCCGGTGTGGGAGCTGACCCACCCGGACCGGGCACCGGACGGGCGCCTGGTGGACCGCCAGACGTTCCACATCGGGCGGTTGAGCCTGCAGGTCGTCCACACCCCCGGCCACACCCCGGGGTCGGTGTGCTTCTACTGCCCGGACCTGGCGACCGTGTTCACCGGCGACACCCTGTTCGCCGGCGGGCCGGGCGCGACCGGGCGCTCGTTCTCCGACCGCGACGCGATCATCGACTCGATCCGGAACCGGCTGCTGCCGCTGCCCGCGCGGACCAGGGTCCGCCCCGGGCACGGTCCGGGCACCACGATCGGTGAGGTCGTGGCGCAGTTCGACGAGTGGGTGTCCCGGTGAGCGCGGCGCTCACCTCCGCGCTGCGCAACGCCTCCTACGAGGTGCTGCCCTTCGCCAGCACCGAGGAGAAGGTCCTCGCCCACGTCCCCCGGGACGTGGTGCTGACCGTCACCACCACCGAGGCCAGGGGGCTGGAGCCGACGGTCGACCTGGCCGTCCGGCTCGGCAAGAACGGCTACGCCGCCGCCCCGCACCTGGCCGCCCGGCTCGTGCGCGACCGGGCCGAACTGGACGAGATCGCCGCGCGGCTGCTGGAGTCGGGCGTGGACCGCCTGTTCGTCGTCGGCGGTGACGCCGCCGAGCCCGCCGGCGAGTTCCCCGACGCCGAGAGCCTGCTGGTCGCGCTCGCCGAGGGCGGGCACGACTTCTCCCACATCGGGATCGCCGGGTATCCCGAGGGCCACGGCACGATCCCGGACTCGGTGATCGCCGAAGCGTTGCGGCGCAAGACGGTTCACGCGAACGAGATCGTCACCCAGCTGTGCTTCAACCCCGCGACCACCATCGACTGGGCAGGGGGCCTGCACGAATCCGGCATCACCACGCCGATCCGGGTGGGGGTTCCGGGCAGCGTGAACCGGCAGAAGCTGATCCGGGTCTCGGCGGGTCTCGGCCTCGGCCAGTCCGCGCGGTTCCTGGCCAAGCAGTCGGCGATGTTCTGGCGGTTCTTCCTGCCCAGCGGCTACCGACCGGACAAGCTGGTCACCGGCCTGACCGACCAGATCACCTCACCGGCCAACGCGATCAGCGGATTCCACCTGTTCACCTTCAACGACCTGGCCGGAACCGAGCGCTGGCGGCAGGCCCGGCTCGCCGAGCTGTCCTAGGAGTTGTTTAGGAAGGCGGCGGTAGCCGCTGTTTCAGGTGTGGGACTCAGCTCGCACCGCCGCGGGTTCTCAGCGGTTCTCTGGGGAGGACAGCCGTAGCGCCGTGTATTGGCATACATCAGTCTCGGATCCCGGAGCCAGAGGACCGCTGTGCCTTCCCCGTTCGGGGGTTTCCGCCACCCGCACCGCCGAGCAAAGTAATTCCTAAACAGCTCCTAGCCCTCCTGCTCGCGGCGGCGCTGCTCCTCGCGGTAGCCGTAGGCGGCCTGGCGCACGGCCTGATCGGATTCGAGGCTGGAGCCCAGGGCTCCCGCGACCACTCCCATGGTGGTGAATCCCCAGGCCAGCGCCAGGTAGCGGGTGAAGTCGGCGGGATGGCCGAGGCTGCTGGCCAGCAGGTTCGGTGGCACGAGGAACAGAGCCACGACCAGGTTGATCACGAACAGCCCGAGGTACATGACGCCGATCCCGATGGTCAGCGTCGCCACCGTGGAGGTGTTGTAGAGCAGCACCTGATCGCGGTCGTTCTCGCTGTTGTCGCGCCGCTTCTCCCACAACCCGTGCGCGAGGATCATCCAGCCGACCAGCAGCGCCACCGACAGCACCGCGGCGATGACCTGCCGGAACGCTCCGAGCTGGTCGCCGATCTGCCAGATCGTGCTGGACGACAGGCCGAAGGCGCTGGTGGCCACGGCGGCGGCCAGCGCGCTGCGCAACCCGAAGACCAGCTGCGCGGGTTCGTTGGAGCGCACCATGCCGCTGAGCAGCCGCAACCGGCCGCGCCTGCGGGTGGTGGTGTAGCGGACGTCCGCTTCGTGCTCGCCGTCGTGCTCCTGGCGCTGCACGGGCGCCAGGAGTCTGGAGAGCGTGCTGTCCAGGCCGTAGCGGTTCTCGCCACCGCCCTCGCGGCCGGTGAGCTCGTCGACCATCTGCAGCATGACCTGCTTGGACCGCCGGTACACCTGGGTACCGCCCAGCGCGGGCAGCGACACCACGGCCACGTCGCGGTCGAGGTCGGCCTCGGCCACCACCGGGCGGCCGTTGGCGCGCACCGGGAGATCGGTCAGGCAGATCGCGAGGTCCCACTGGTGGTGGTCCATCCGCTCGCGGGTGGAGGCCAGGATGTCGCGGGTGTTGTGCCTGCCGGCGGTCACCGGGTCGACATCGACCTCGACGGCCCACGACAGGTCCTCGTCGCTGAGCAGTTCGGGCAGGTCGCGGGCGAGCCGCCGGGTGACGCGCTCGGGCATGTCCGGGTCGGCCACCAGCCCGAGGCGTCGATCGGGCGGCTCCGACTCCGGCTCGCCGCGTTCAGCGAGGGGTTCGGCCTCCTGCTGGTCCTCGGAGCGCTCGTCGTGCTCTTCCCCGCCCGGGTCGCCGGCTTCACCGGAGGCTTCACCCCGGTCCCGCTCGGCCATGCTCGGTCCCCTCTCGGTGTTCGTCGCGCCTGGTGCGTCGCGTCCGACCGGTGCGCACGTCGGCGCTGGTCGTTCCAACGACGGCAGTCGCGACGTTACAGATCGTCCCCACTGCTCGCAGGGGTGCCCCGCTGGGGGCGGAAGTGGTCGGTGGCCCGCACGAGGGCCTCGGCCAAACTGCCTGCGGCGCGGTGACCGGCGTCCACGAGCTCCAGTTCGGCTCCCGGCCAGGCGGCTTCGAGCTGCCACGGGGTGCCGAGGAGGTTGCCCAGGTCCAGCACTCCTTGGAGGAGCTTCGCGGGAATGCCCGCCAGAGCGCCGGTTCCGCTCAGGAGCTGCTCGTCGTCCAGCCAGGAGCCGTGCCGCCAGAAGTGGGTGACGACGCGCGCGAACCCGAGGGCGAAGTCCGGGTCGTCGAACATCGAGTTCGGCGGGGAGCCCGGGACCAGCGCCTCCTCCCAAGCGGCCCAGTTCCGCGCCGCTGCGCGGTGCACGGCGGGATCGGGGTCCATCAGCAGCCGGTGGTAGGCGTCGGCGAGGTCGCCGTCGCGGTCGGGTTCGGGCACGCCGTCGCGGAAGCGTTCCCACGCCTGCGGGAAGATCGCGCCGAGTCCGCGCGTGAGCAGGTCGGTTTCGGCGCGCCGACCGGTGGCCAGGCCGCACAGCACCATCGCCGACACGCGGTCCGGGTGCCGCTGGGCGTAGGCCAGCGCCAGCACGCAACCCCACGACCCGCCCTCCACCAGCCAGCGGTCGACGCCCAAGTGCTCGCGCAGCCGTTCCACATCGGCGATCAGGTGCTCGGTGGTGTTCGCCGACAGGTCGGCGCCGGATTCGGCGGCGTGCGGAGTGCTGCGACCCGACATGCGCTGGTCGAACAGCACGATCCGGTATGCCGAGGGATCGAAGAACCGGCGCATCCCGGGCGTGCAGCCCGAGCCGGGACCGCCGTGCAGCACCAACGCCGGCTTGCCGTTCGGGTTACCGCACACCTCCCAGTACACGCGGTGGCCGTCGCCGACCTCCAGCATCCCAGAATCGAACGGCTCGATCACCGGATACACGTCGTCTCCTCTCCCAGCACCCCCGAGGCTGCCACTCCACCAGCTTCCCCGGAGTGACATCGACGGAGTGGGCACCCGCTGCCTACGCACGCGACCACCGACGGCCCTGCAACCGACGCCGTCCCCGCTCTCACTCGCGCTGGGAGCGGCGATGGGCGGGGTCGGTGGTTCGCGGCGGGCGGTTCGGGTCCGAGCCGGCCTTGATCGGTGTCCGGTGTGCCCGGTCGGTTCGGAGCGAAATCGGCCGTGGTGGGCTCAGTTCTCCAGGTGGCGGGAGAGGTTGAGGATTCCGAGCTCGTCGATGGTGTCGGGGTCCGGGTCGACGCAGGACTGGAGCCGCCGGGTGAGGTCCTCGGTGTCGAGGTCGGTGCCGATGAGGACGAGGCTGGTGGCCCGCGGGCCCTTCCACCTGGTCTTCTCGAACGCGGCGTAGACGCCGACGGTGTGGAGCATGAAGCGGCGGTCGTCGCCGGACGGGCCGAAGTCGATGGGGCCCTTGATGCGGTAGACGCCCCGGCTCCGCTCGTTGAGGAAGCGGAGGAACGCCGAGGGATTCAGCGGCCGGTCGGAGATGAACTCCATCGACTCGTAGGCCGCGTGCATGTGCTGGTCGTGGTCGTGATCGTGCTCCTCCAGGTCGGCGAAGGACAGCTGCCTCGCCCCGAAGTCGCGCACCTCGACGTCGTCGAAGAGGATGCCCGGCGAGATCCTGCCCCGCTCGGCGGGCAGCACGGCGCCGTCGGCGATCTCGCGGACCGCACCGATCACCCGGTCCCGGTCGGCCTCGTCGACGCGGTCGATCTTGTTGACGACCACCAGGTCGGCGAGCCGCACGTGATCGTCGAGCTCCGGGTGCCGGGCCCGCGTGTCGTCGAACTCGGCGGCGTCGACGACCTCCACCAACCCGCCGAACTCGATGTGCGGGTTCTGCGAGGACAGCACCATCCGAACCAGCTGCCGGGGTTCGGCGATGCCGCTGGCCTCGATCACGATGACGTCCAGCGGGGCGCCCGGGTAGGCCAGCCGCTCCAGCATCGGGTCCACGCCGTCGGCGTCGACCGCGCAGCACAGGCAGCCGTTCTCCATCGACATCGCGATGTCGACCTGCCCGGCGACGTTCATGGCGTCGATGTTGATGCTGCCGAAGTCGTTGACCAGCACGCCGATCCGGCGTCCGTCGTCGTTGCGCAGCAGGTGGTTCAGCAGGGTGGTCTTGCCCGAGCCCAAGTAGCCCGCCAGCACGACCACCGGAATCCGCGCCGTCACAGCTCCCCCACGTTCATCAACTCGCTCACCGGCGGTCATCCTCGCACGCCACCGCTCCCCAGCCGCGAAGGCCCTGACCAGGGACTCTGCCTAGCAGCTGGTTGAGAACGCGGCTGAGCCGCATCCTCTTCCACCACCCGAAGCACTGGTTCTGATCGCCTTCATGGCCCACGAAGGCGGTCAGGTTCCGCTACCCGCACCGCCACGCAAAGCAATTCCTCAACAGCTCTCAGCGGAGCGGGATGTCGAGGCCGCGTTCCGCCTCCGGGCGGGGTCCTCGGAGGCGGCGGTCGGCCTCGTCGATGGCGACGTCGTTGATGCTGGCCTCGCGGCGTCGCATGAGGCCGTGCTCGTCGAACTCCCAGAGCTCGTTGCCGTAGCTGCGCCACCACTGGCCGGCGGCGTCGTGGCACTCGTACTGGAAGCGGACCGCGATGCGGTCCTCCCCGAAGCTCCAGAGGCTCTTGCGCAGCGCGTAGTCGAGCTCGCGCTCCCACTTGCGGGTCAGGAAGTCGACAATCTCCTCCCTGCCGCTGAGGAACACGTCCCGGTTCCGCCACTGCGAATCGGGCGTGTAGGCCAGCGCCACGCGCTGCGGATCACGCGTGTTCCAGGCGTCCTCGGCCGCCTGGACCTTCTGCAGCGCGGTCTCGCGGGTGAACGGCGGGTAGGGCGGGCGATCCTCCGGCACGACGACCTCCTGAAGACGGGGAACCCCCATTCTCGCCCCAGCCCCGGACGAGGCGGAGCGGACACGCCCGCGGGTCAGCGCCGCGTGAGGCGGAGGTGGTGGCGGGACCGGAGTTCGATCTCGACCACCGCTCTGCCCGTGGCATCCGCGGTGACTTCCCGCGCGGTGGCTCCGTCGACGGTGTAGGTGCGGTGCGGGATCAGGCGGTCGAAGCCGAGCCGGTGGCGGCGCTGAGCGGCGTCGGTGCCGCGGAGGATCGCCTCGTGGGACCGGCCGTCGGTGGTCGCGGTGACGACCGCGATGTCCGGCCAGGGCACTTCGGTGAGGCGCGGGCCGGGGTGGCGCGACGGGGTGAGCAGCATGTCCCGCCAGGTGCGTTCGTCGGTGACCGCGCCCAGGCCGAGGATCCCGTTGGCGTGCACCGACGCGTCGAACATCCGGAACTCCGCGGGCGGGTTCTCCAGGTTCCGCGCGGCGTCGCGGAGCCTGCGGTACCAGGGCGCGCTGCGAGCCCGGGCGAGGAACATGCTCCAGCCCAGGGCGTTCGCGCGGTTCGCGCCCCCGCCCCAGTCCGCGTCGGTCGGGGACGGGCTTCCGGCTCGGTCGGTGCGCGCGTAGTGGCGCTGACAACCCGTCAGCAGACCGGCCACGACCGCCAGCAGCACGACGAGGTTCAGCAGCAGCCACGGCACGAGCTCGGCGGACCAGTCCGGCGTGGGCGTCGCGTAGACGATCCCGAAGCCCGGGACGAGCCCGGCGGCTCGAAGCCACACCGGGCCGCCGAGCAGGGCCGGCAGCAGCCCCAGCAGCACGAGCGAGCCGCCGAGCGCACCGGTCCGCACCAGGCGGCGCCGGGTGAGCGGGCCGCGCAGGCCCGGTGGCCGAGGCAGAGTGGTCCCCGCGGAAACGCGCCCCATCGCGTCGTCCTCCCCCAGGAGTTGTCCGGCGACTCGTTCGAAGAGCCGCGTTGACGCGATGCCCCGCGTGCGGCCCACTCGGTCGCATGTGCCCCGTGTGCGCGGCGATCGCGATCCCCTCACTCACGGTGGTGTGGTGGCGCTGGATGCGGCACCGCCGTGCGCGTGAAAGCGAACCCGACGTTGCGCCGGTCGCCCTCCCGCGCCCGGCGAGGCTTCGCAGGTACGGCTCCTGACCTGGAACGAAGGTGCGGGCCCGCCGATCGGACGTCGGCGGGCCCGCACCGCGCGGATTTCGACTCCGGCAGGCCGCGGGTCACCTCGGCGCCCGCCGCTCGCGTCCGGCGGAGGAGTCTGACCGGCTTATTGACCGGATCACGATCCAGCCTCTAACTTGTTCTGCGGCTCCACCCGGACGTTGTCCGAAATACCGAACATTCAATCCCGGAGATGTGCGCGTCGCGAACCGAACGCTGAGCCGAGGAGCGAAGATGGCGAGAGATCTCCCCCGTCCGTCGCGCAGGTCGAGAATGCGACCGAGAGCCGTTCCCGCCGTGGGCGTCCTGCTCGCGACCGCCCTGATCGCCCCGCACGCGGCGAGCGCGCAGGACTCCGCCTACACGCTGACCGTTTCCCCCGACGCCACCGGGCCGATCGTCGACGACACGATGTACGGGGTCTTCTACGAGGACATCAACCGCGCCGCCGACGGCGGTCTCTACGCCGAGCTGGTGCAGAACCGGTCGTTCGAGTACGACCCGGCCGACAACGACGACTACGTCCCGCTGACCTCGTGGGAACCCACTGCGTCGGGCGGGGCGACGGGGACCGCGGAGGTGGTCGACGACGACGGCCGGCTCAACGAGCGCAACCGCCGCTACCTGAGGCTCCAGTCGGACGCCCACGGCGATCCGCAGGCGCGGTTCGGCGTCACCAACACCGGCTACAACACCGGAATCGCTGTCGAGGAGGGCGCTCGCTACGCCTTCTCCGCCTGGGCTCGCACCGACCAGGAGGCCGGCACTCCGCTGACCGCGACTCTTCGCGACCCGTCTGGGAAAGCGCTCGCCGAGCCGCTGGAGCTCACCGTCCGAGGCGACGGCTGGGCGAAGTACTCGGGAGTGCTGACCGCGACCGCTGCGAGCACGACCGCGCGCCTGGAGGCGGCCGCAGGTGATACCGGAACCCTCGGGCTGGACGAGGTGTCGCTGTTCCCCGAGGACACGTTCAAGGGGCGCCCGAACGGGATGCGCCGGGACCTGGCCGAGAAGATCGCCGCGCTGAAGCCCGGTTTCCTGCGCTTCCCCGGAGGCTGCCTGGTCAACACCGGCAGTCACGAGGCGTACGAGGCGCCGGACTGGCCGCGCCGCAGGTCCTACCAGTGGAAGGACACCGTCGGCCCGGTCGAGCAGCGCGCCACCAACGCCAACTTCTGGGGCTACAACCAGTCCTACGGGCTCGGCTACTTCGAGTACTTCCAGTTCGCCGAGGACATCGGGGCGATGCCGCTCCCGGTGGTGCCGGCGCTGGTCACCGGGTGCGGCGAGAACCAGGCCACCGATGACCCCGAGCTGCTGCGACGCCACGTCCAGGACACCCTCGACCTCATCGAGTTCGCCAACGGCCCGGCCACCTCGGCTTGGGGCGCCAAGCGCGCGGAGATGGGCCACCCGGAGCCGTTCGGCCTCACCCACATCGGGGTGGGCAACGAGGAGAACCTGCCGGACGAGTTCATGGCCCGGTTCACCGAGTTCCGCGATGCGATCAAGGCCCACCACCCCGAGATGACCGTGATCAGCAACTCCGGGCCCGACGACAGCGGGCCGACGTTCGAGCGGGCGTGGGAGCTCAACCGGCAGCACGCCGTCGACATGGTCGACGAGCACTACTACAACGACCCGCAGTGGTTCCTGGACAACAACCACCGCTACGACACGTACGACCGCAACGGCCCGAAGGTCTTCCTCGGCGAGTACGCCTCCAAGGACGACCGCTGGGGCAACTCGCTCGCCGAAGCCGCCTACATGACCGGGTTGGAACGCAACGCCGATGTGGTCGAGATGGCGTCCTACGCGCCCCTGCTGGCGAACGAGGACTACGTGCAGTGGCGTCCGGACATGATCTGGTTCGACAACCACCGGTCGTGGGGGTCGACCAGTTACGAAACCCAGAAGCTGTTCATGAACAACGTCGGTGACCGCGTGCTGCCGAGCGCGGCGACCGAATCGCCGGTGTTCCGCCAGGTCGTGACCCGTGACGACGCCACCGGCGAACTCATCGTCAAGGTGGTCAACGCCCAGTCCGCGCCCGCCCCGACCACCGTCGAGCTGGGACGCGAGGTGGCCCCGGCCGCGCGGGTGACCACGCTGCGGGGCGATCCGGCGGCGGTGAACACGCCTGACTCACAACCGATCCGGCCGGTCGAGGCGACCTTCGACGGCGCCGCCGCCACCTTCACCTACACGTTCCCGCCGAACTCCGTCACGTTCCTGCGGATTCGTCCCACCCAGCCCTGATCGCCCGGCGTCGCGCGGGAGCAACCACGCGGCGCCGCCTCTCACCAGGAGCACAACGATGAGCGGTCCTGTGATCTCCCGTCGCGGCGCGCTCGCCGGCGTGGCGGCCGCCGGTGCGGCGCTGGCGCTGCCGGGTTCGGCGTCGGCGGCGCCGCACTACCCGAACCCGCTGGCCCGGCAGCGCGCCGATCCGCACATCACGCGGCACGCCGACGGCTTCTACTACTTCACGGCCACGGTCCCGGAGTACGACAGGATCGTCCTGCGCCGGGCCCGCGCGCTGCGCGACTTGACCACCGCCCCAGAAGTCGAGCTGTGGCGGCGGCACGAGACCGGGGAGATGGGCGGGCACATCTGGGCTCCGGAGATGCACCACATCGACGGCCGGTGGTACGTCTACTTCGCCGCCGGGCGTTCGGAGAACCCCTTCGACATCCGGATGTACGTGCTGGAGAACGACGATCCCGATCCGTTCGCCGGAACCTGGTGCGAGAAGGGGCGGATCGTCACGGCGTGGGACACCTTCTCGCTGGACGCCTCGACGTTCGCCCTCGGTGGAGCCCGCTACCTGGTGTGGGCGCAGCGGGAACCCGGGATCGACAACAACAGCAACCTCTACATCGCCAGGATGAGCAGTCCCTGGAGCATCGAGGGCCAACCGGTCCGGTTGTCCTCACCCACGCTGGAGTGGGAGACGCGGGGTTACGCGGTCAACGAGGCACCGGCGGTCATCCAGCGCAACGGCCGGGTGTTCATGACCTACTCCGCCAGCGCCACCGACAGCAACTACTGCCTGGGACTGCTGACCGCCCGCGCCGACGGCGACCTGCTCGACCCGGCGTCCTGGACGAAGTCCCCGGGACCGGTGTTCACCAGCAACGACGCCACCGGCCAGTACGGTCCCGGGCACAACAGCTTCACGGTGGCCGAGGACGGCCGCACCGACGTGCTGGTCTACCACGCGCGTCCGTACGAGGAGATCGAGGGCGACCCGCTGTTCGACCCCAATCGGCACACCCGGGCCCAGCCCTTCGGGTGGACACCGGAGGGGACGCCGGATTTCGGCGTCCCCGTAGCGGATTCGCCCTGAGCTCGTCGCCGAGCTTCCCCGAACGAGATCGTTCCCGCACGTCGGTAAACCGGACAACGGTGTCACGGAGGTCGAATTGGTGAGCGGACGCGGAGTGAGCCGAAGAACCCTGCTCGGCGCAGCGGCTTTGGGCTGCGCGGGGCTGGCGGGCGGGTGCGGTTTCGCGCGGGGCGGTGACTCGCTGCGGTACTGGAACCTCTTCAGCGGCGGTGACGGCGAGACGATGAAGACGATGCTCGACGGCTACCGCACCACGCATCCCGGGGTCGCGCTGGAGGACGTGACCCTGGAGTGGGGCGACCGCTACTACACCAAGCTCGCGATGGCCGGCGCCGCCGAACGCGCACCCGACATCGCCATCCTGCACCTGGGACGGCTGCCCGCGTTCGCCCCGGGCGGGCTCATCGACGAGATGCGCCCGGACCTGCTGCGGCAGGCCGGGATCGGGCCCGAGCACTTCCCGCCGGGCCTGTGGCGGCGCTCGGCGCACGGCGGGCGGCTCTTCGCGATCCCGCTCGACACGCACCCGTTCGTCCAGTACTACAACACCGACGTCTGCCGAGCGGCCGGGCTGCTCGACGACCAGGGCCGTCTGCGCACCCTCACCGGCCGCGACGATGTCCGGGAAGCGCTACGCGCGGTCAAGCGCGTGACCGGGTCCACCGGGCTGCTACTGGAGACCACCGGTGACGGCGTGGGCCCGTGGCGCCTGTTCTGGAGCCTCTACCGGCAGGCCGGCGGCGAGCTGCTCACCCCGGAGGGCACCCGGTCCGCGCTGGACGAGCGCAAGGTCTCCGACGTGCTCGGATTCGTCCAAGGCCTGCACGAGGAGGGCCTGGCCGCCGGTGAGATGGACGCCGACGGGGCGATCGCGCTGTTCAGCAGCGGCCGGGCGGGGTTCTTCTGGTACGGCGAGTGGGAGGTGCAGACCTTCCTCACGGCGGAGATGAACTTCGGCATGACCCGCTTCCCAGGGATCTTCGGCCCACCGCTCGCCGAGGCGGATTCGCACGCCTTCGTGCTGCCGCACCGGGACCGGACCGACCGCGACCACCTGCTCGTCTACGACTTCATCGCCACCCTGCTGCGCGACAGCACGAGGTGGGCTGAAGGCGGGCACATCCCGGCGTACCTGCCGGTGACCAACAGCGACGCCTACGCGCGGATGCACCCGCAGTCGGAGTACCGCTCGGTGATCGACGACGTCCAGCTCGACCCCGACGTGTGGTTCGCCGGTTCCGGCTCGCGGCTGTGGACGGAGCTCAACGCCGTGCTGGGACCGGCGATGGACGGCCGGCTGCGGATCGACCGGGCGGTGGCCCAGATCCGGCACGTCATCGAGGACCTGCTCGCCACACCCAACCCCACGGCATGATCGGAGGTCGCATGTCCACGCGCAGAGCCGGCTCGGGTTTCGCGTTCGTGACGCCGTTCCTGGCCGCCTACCTGCTGTTCCTGGTGCTCCCTCTCGGAATGGGGCTCCTCGCGAGCCTCACCGACGCCGGGTTGACCGGTGCGAGCACCGACTTCGTGGGGCTGGCGAACTTCGCCGAGGCGCTCACCGATCCTGCGATGTGGCGGTCCTTCGGCGTCACCGTCGGTTTCACGGCCGCCAGCACTCCCCCGCTGATCCTGGTCGGGCTGGTAATGGCGCTGCTCACCCACCACCTCGCCCCCGCGCGCTGGTTGTGGCGGCTGGCGTTCTTCGCGCCCTACGTGCTGCCGTCCTCGGCGATCGCGCTCATCTTCGTGTGGATGTACCAGCCCGAGTTCGGGCTGGCCGACTCGCTGCTGTCCTGGCTCGGGATCGGGCCGATGGGGTGGCTCTCGCACCCGGTCGCGGCGATGCTCGGCGTGGTCGTGGCGACGGTGTGGTGGACCGTCGGCTTCAACTTCCTGCTGTACCTGGCCGCGCTGCAAGCGATTCCGCACGACCTCTACGAGGCGTCGTCGCTGGACGGCGCGGGCGGGTGGCGCCAGCTCTGGCACATCACGCTGCCGCTGCTGCGGCCGACCACCGGACTGATCGCGGTGTTGCAGGTCCTGGCCTCGCTGAAGGTCTTCGACCAGTTCTACCTGATCACCAACGGCGGTCCGCAGCACAGCACGAGGCCGATCCTGCAGTACGTCTACGAGTCCGGGTTCACCAACTACCGCACGGGATACGCCTCGGCGGTGTCCTACGTGTTCTTCGCGGCGATCCTGCTGTTCACGCTCGCGCACTTCAGCATCCAACGCCGCCGGGCGGGAGGAGACCGACCATGATCGCGCGATTCCCCTGGGGCACGGCCGTTCTGGGCGTCGTGACGGTGGCGCTGGCGGCGCTGTGGTCGCTGCCGTTCGCGTGGACCCTGCTGACGTCGCTGAAGCCGGAGTCCGAGACGACCGAGGTACCGCTGCGCTGGCTGCCCAGCGAGTTCACGCTCGAGGCCTACCGCAGCGTGCTGACGACGGACGACATCTGGATCTGGCTGTTCAACAGCGTTTTCACCGCCGGCATGGTGACGGTGCTGGTGGTGCTGCTCTCCAGCATGGCCGCCTACGGGTTCTCCCGAACGGATTTCCGCGGCCGCAAGGCGCTCCTCGGGTTCGTCGTCGCGGGAGTGCTGGTGCCCACCGAAGTGCTGATCGTCCCGCTGTTCCACGAGATGGTGTTCCTCGGCATGGTGGACACGCCGTGGGGTGTCATCCTCCCGCAGGTGGTGCTGCCCGCGATGGTCTACATCCTCAAGGTGTTCTTCGACGGCGTTCCGCGCGAGCTGGAAGAGGCCGCGATCGTCGACGGCGCGAGCCGCTGGCGGATCTACTGGCGCATCGTCATGCCGCTGTCCCGACCGGTGCTGGCGGCCGTCGCGATCTTCACGTTCATCACGACGTGGAACAACTTCCTGTGGCCGTTCATCGTCACCGCCGATCCGGGTTCGATGACCCTGCCGGTCGGGCTGGCGACGGTCCAGGGCAGTTACGGCGTCCGCTACGCCGAGGTGATGGCGACCGTGGTCATCGCCGGGTTGCCGCTGTTGCTGCTGTTCGTGCTGTTCCAGCGCCACATCGTGCGCGGCGTCGCGCACACCGGTTTGGCGGGACGATAGGGAGGGGACCAGACCATGACCCACGGCGAGAGCGCGCGTGCGAGCTTGACGATCGACCCGGCCTTCCAGGTCGGTGAGGTCAACCCGCGGTTGTTCGGCTCGTTCGTCGAGCACTTGGGCCGGTGCGTCTACACCGGCATCCACGAACCGGGGCATCCCGCGGCGCGAGAGGACGGGCTGCGGCAGGACGTGCTGGACCTCGTGCGCGAGCTCGGGGTGACGCTGGTGCGCTATCCCGGCGGCAACTTCGTGTCCGGCTACCGGTGGGAGGACGGCGTCGGGCCGTTGACCGAGCGGCCGAGGAGGCTGGATCCGGCGTGGTGCTCCGTGGAGACCAACGAGTTCGGGCTCAACGAGTTCATGCGGTTCGTCGAGGTCGCCGGGGTGGAACCGATGATGGCGCTGAACCTGGGCACGCGC
The DNA here is from genome assembly GCF_004348435.1 of Saccharopolyspora terrae. Lineage (NCBI taxonomy): Bacteria > Bacillati > Actinomycetota > Actinomycetes > Pseudonocardiales > Pseudonocardiaceae > Saccharopolyspora > Saccharopolyspora terrae. The sequence goes on from NZ_SMKS01000007.1 coordinate 97,119, forward strand.
GGGCCGCAGGAGGCCCGCGAGCTGCTGGAGTACTGCAACCACCCGGGCGGCACCGCGTGGTCGGACCTGCGGCGCTCGCACGGCCACGACGAGCCGCACCGGATCGGTTTCTGGTGCCTGGGCAACGAGCTCGACGGCCCGTGGCAGATGGGGCACAAGACCGCCGAGGAGTACGGCCGGATCGCCGCCGAGACGGCACGGGTGATGCGCATGGTCGACCCCGGGGTGGATCTCGTGGCCTGCGGCAGCTCGAACTCGGCCATGCCGACGTTCGCCGCGTGGGAGAGCACCGTGCTGGAGCACACCTACGAGCACGTCGACCACATCTCCTGCCACGCCTACTACGAGGAGTCCGGCGGGGACGTCGACAGCTTCCTCGCCTCAGCGCAGGACATGGAGCACTTCATCGACTCGGTGGTGGCCACCTGCGACCACGTGCGAGCCAAGGTGCGCAGCACCAAACGGCTGGAGCTCTCCTTCGACGAGTGGAACGTCTGGTACCGGGGCCTGCGCGATCCCGCCACCGAGCCGGAGTGGGAGGTGGCGCCGCGGCTGCTGGAGGACAACTACACGCTCACCGACGCGGTCGTGGTGGGCAGCCTGCTGGTGACGTTGCTGCGGCACTGCGACCGGGTCACGGCGGCGTGCCTGGCTCAACTGGTCAACGTGATCGCGCCAATCATGACCGAGCCGGGTGGGCCGGCGTGGCGGCAGACGACGTTCTTCCCGTTCGCCGACGCCGCCCGGCACGGACGTGGCCGCGTGCTGCGCGTCGAGCCGCACTCGACCAAGCACGACACCGCCCAGTACGGCGAGGTCGACCTGCTGCACGCCACGGCGGTGCAGGAGGACGAGGACACCGTCACCGTGTTCGCGGTCAACCGCGCTACCGACCGGCCGCTGGAGCTGGTCGCCGACGTCCGCGGGGCGGGCAGCACGCGGGTCCTGGAGCACCGTGTCCTCGCCGATCCCGACCGCCACTCCCGCAACACCGCCGCCGAACCCGACCGGGTGCGACCCCGGAGGCTCGACGGTGCCGTGGTGGAGGGCGGCACCCTCACCGCGACCCTGCCACCGCTGTCCTGGAACGTCCTGCGGCTGCAACGCTGAGATCGGGCCCTTCCCGCATCAGAGCGCGGCTGTGCCGCTGTTTCAGGTGGGACTCAGCCCCGCACCGCCGCGGGTTCTGACACGTCTTCTGGCGAGGACAGCCGTAGCGCCGTGCAGTGGACCGGAGCCAGAAGACGTGTCAGGTTCCGCCACCCGCACCGCCACGAACGAGCCCCTAGAGCTGCCGGGTCACGTCGGTGAGGGCGTCGTCGAGGATCGACAGGCCGCGGTCGATCTCGGCCTCGGTCGCGGTGAGCGGTGGTGCGATGCGGAACGTGCCGCCCATGCCGGGCAGCTGGACGATGTTCATGTGCAGTCCGAGCTCGGTGCAGCGACGAGTGACCGCGGCACCGAGCTCGTCGACGTCGCCGCCGTCTTCTCCGGCGGTGAGCTCCAGGCCGAGGAGCAGCCCCCGGCCCCGGACGTCGCCGATCACCGGGTGCTTCCCGGCCAGCTCGCGGAGGCCACCGGACAGCCGCTCCCCCAGCTCGCGGGCCCGCAGGTCGAGGCGGTCGCGGGTGAGCACGTCCAGGACGGTGTTGCCGACGGCGGCCGGGAGCGGGTCGTTGACGTGGGTGGTGAAGAACAGGAATCCGCGGTCGTGGGCCTGCTGCTCGATGTCGGCGCTGGTGAGCACCGCGGCCAGCGGCAGCCCCGCGCCGAGGGTCTTGGACAGGGTGAGGATGTCCGGCACTACGCCGTCGCGCTCGAAGGCGTACCAGGCACCGGTGCGGCACAGGCCGGTCTGCGCCTCGTCGAGGATCAGCAGCATCCCGCGCTCGCGGCACTTGTCCCGCAGCGCGGCCAGGTAGCCGGGCGGCAGGTCGACGACGCCGCCGGAGCTCAGGATGGGCTCGACGATGCAGGCCGCGAGGCTGCCGACCGACTGCGCGTCGATCAGGTCGAAGCCGAGGTCCAGCTGGCGCCGCCAGTCGAGCGCGCCGTCCGCGTCGACGATGTCGGGGTGGAAGGAGTCGGGCACGGGCAGCGCGAAGTTGCCCGGAGCCGCTGGGCCGTACCCGACCCGACCCGCGCTGTAGGTGGCGTTGGCGGCGGCCAGGGTCATGCCGTGCCAGGAGCGGGCGAAGGAGACGACCTCGTGCTTGCCGGTGACGAGCTTGGCCATCCGCAGCGCGGCCTCGTTGGACTCCGCGCCGGTGGTCAGGAACATGGCCTTGTCCAGCGGTTCCGGCAGGGTCTCGGCGAGGCGCCGGGCCAGGTCGATGACCGGCCGGCTGAGCATCCCGCTGTAGAGGTGGTCGAGCTTGGCGGCCTGGTCCCGGACGGTGCTGACGATCTCCGGGTGGGAGTGCCCGAGGATCGCGCTCATCTGCCCGGAGGTGAAGTCGAGCAGCTCGCGCCCGTCCTCGGTGAAGACCGAGGCGCCCTCGGCGCGCTCGATGATCCCGGGGCTGAAAGCACCGTGCCCGGAGTAGCGGATCAGATCACGTGTGGCGAGGTCGTCCATGCCCCGAAGCTACGTGCTCACACCCATGAGCGGGAGCCCCTGGGAGGGGGTGGCGGTTCCCTCGGGAAGCGCCACCACCTCCTCGTCGGGATCAGGGTTCGACGGGACGGTCGTAGACGGAGAAGCGCAGGTACATGCCGATGTCGGCGGGCTCGTCCGGGGACGTCGTGCGGAACGCCAGGAGGTCCTGGAGGCCGGTAGTGGTCGACGGGTGCTGGGGTGCGAGAGCGTTGATCGCCGACAGGTAGGGCCTCGGGTCGAGGCCTTCCTGTCTCATGAGGACGGCAGTGCGCTCCGCGGCGTCCTCATCGGACACCGCGTTCTCCGGTAATCGGAAGTACAGGTTGGCTTCCTCCGGTCGCGCCGAACCGCGGCGAAAAGCGAGGCAGACCATCGGTTCCTCGCCCTCGGCCTTGTCCTGACCGTGATACAGCGACCGCCACACCCGGGCCGCCCGCTCCGAATCGTGCCCGGCGGCGAGAGCGGCCACCGAATTCAGGTCCTCCCACGCGCGACTGGTGATCCGGAAATAGACCTTCACCCGCGCCCTATCCGAATTGGTCAAATCGAGAGCCGCGAATTCAACTTCATTTCCCCGGTCCATCATCTCCGGCATCCACATTCGGACCCAGCCCCACGGGCGCTCCAATCCGAGTCGTCCCATCGCCTCGGTCATCCTGTCCTGGACGTCGACCGGATCCGTGCTGTCCGCCTGCGGGTTGAAGTACGCCTTGTACCGCGTGGATTCGCCCGGGCGCCAGGCCAGCGAATGCCAGATGGTGGGACGGTTCACCCGCGGATCGTCGCTGACGAAGAGGTCTTCCACACGGTGGTAGCGGCTGAGGTCGACGCCCGGCCGATCGGCCAGCCGCTCGGTGAGCGCGCGCCCGGCGCGCTGACAACCCGCAGGTGTCGCGTCCTCCCCGAGGGATTCGAAGAGGATCCGGAGCTCGGGTTGCCGGTCTCGCCAGCTGATGGACATTTCGGCCGGAAAACCGTCCGCCGAAACAAAAGAGGGAACCTCCGGACAAGATCCGATCGGGTGATCGCCCCAGGGGCTCAACGCAACGCTGAGTTCTGTGACGAGGGTCTCCACATCGGAGGGCGAGAACCCGAGATGTTCGGCAACGGTTCGGTACTGGCTGGTCAGGAACTGTGTGAATGACACGCCGTGCGTGGGAAAGACTCCCCACCGGCGAACGGACGACGATCCCGCTCGTGAACTTGGCACTACCCCGACCTTCCGCATCGCGGTTACTCTTGATCGCGGCATGGCGCCTGTCAGCAACATCAACACGATCTCATCCAGACGACGAATTGGGAATGGGTCTCCACGCGGAGAGGGTTCGATGGGCACTGTGGACGGTCGTGGAAAGAAGACAACTCCCCAGGTTGATACCCGTGATGTGTGCGTGATCGGCGCCGGCATTTCCGGATTGGCTATGATGCGTTCGCTGCATCGCCGCGGAATCGACTTCGTCGGCCTGGAACGCGATGACGCCGTGGGCGGCGTGTGGAACTTCAGCCCTGCCGGTTGGCAGAGCTCCCACCCGGCCTACGGGTCCCTGCACCTCAACACCTCCAGCAAGGTCACCGGGTTCACCGGATTCCCCGTGCCCGAGGACTTCCCGCGCTACCCGCGCCACGACCAGGTCGCCTCCTACCTGGAGCGCTTCGCCGACGAGCACGGCCTGACCGGCCGCATCGAGTTCGGCACCCACGTCCACCAGGTGGAACCGGCGCCCGGCGGCGGATGGCTGGTCACCAGCCGCAGCGGGGGGAACACGCGGACGCGGCACTTCCGGGAGGTCGTGATGGCCTCGGGTTATCACTCCGCGCCACGACTTCCCGACCCGGCGATCACCGGTTCGGAGGTGTTCCGGGGCATGCAGCTGCACTCCGCCGACTACACCGACCCAGAACCGTTCCGCGGCAAGAAGGTCACGGTCGTGGGATTCGGGAACTCCGCCTGCGACATCGCCGTCGAGCTCTCCCGCGTCGCGGCCCGCACGGTCCTGTCGATCCGGCGGGGCGCGCACGTGGTGCCGAAAACCCTGATGGGACTGCCGATCGACGAGATCGCCGCCAGCCGATGGTGGTCGTTCCTGCCGTTCCGGGTGCAGCGCAAGCTCATCGAGGTGCTGCTGTACCTCTCGCGCGGGCGCATCGCCGACTACGGCCTGCCGGAACCCGACCACCGGGTGATGGACGCGCCGATCACCATCTCGGACGAACTGCTCAGCCGGCTCTCGCACGGCGAGATCGCCGTCAAACCGGGCATCCGGGAGTTCACGTCCGACGAGGTCGCCTTCACCGACGGCAGCACCGAAGAGGCCGACGCGGTCGTCCTCTGCACCGGCTACGACATGTCACTGCCGCTGCCCGACGAGGTCGTCTTCGACGGCGACGGCCGGCTCTCGCTGTTCCAGCGAATCGTGCCGCTGGGCCACGAGGGGCTCTACTTCGCGGGATTCCTGCGCCCGGTGGGGGCGCTGACCCGGCTCGCCGAACTGCAGGCGGAGTGGATCAGCGATCTCATCAGCGGCGAGGCCAGGCTCCCCGGGCGCGACGAGATGGCCGCGGAAGTGCGCGGCCACCTCGACCGGATCGCCAAGCGCTACGGCGCGCAGCGCCCGGAGGACGCCCTCAACGTCGACGTCGGCAGCTACGTCCGGGGGCTCAAGCGGGAGCGCCGCCGGGGCGCGGACCGCCCGGCGGCTGACGCTCACCCGAACAACCGGGTCACTGACCTGCGCCGACGGTCTGCTGAGTGGCCATCTGCGTCATGACGTGCTCCAGCAGCCGGGCCAGGACGTCCTTGACGTCGGCGCGCTGCCGGGCGTCGAAGTTGATCACCGGGACCTTGGCGGTGTCGATCTGCAGCGCGTTGGCGATGTCCTCGGGCTGGTAGCGCTTCGTGCCGTCGAACTCGTTGACCGCGACCACGTAGGGGATGTTGCGGTCCTCGTAGAAGTCCAGGCTGGAGAAGCAGTCGTCCAGCCGGCGGGTGTCGGCCACGACCACGGCGCCGAACGCGCCGTGGGTGTGGTCGTCCCACACCGACCAGAAGCGGGACTGGCCGGGCATTCCGAACAGGAACAGCGGCGTGCCGTTGCTGAGGTTGATCCGGCCGAAGTCGATGCTGACCGTCGTGGTCGTCTTCTCCGGAACACCCGTGAGCGCGTCCACCGAGGCGCTGGCGTCGGTGATCGGCTCGTCGGTGAGCCGCACGTACCGGTCCGGGTCCGCCACGCTCTTGATCAGTGTCGTTTTGCCGCAACCGTATCCACCGGCGATGACGAGCTTGACCGGCGGCCGCTCAAAGCTGTTTAACACTGTCCAGAACCCCCTGTAGGTATTCCAGTGTGGCATCGGAAACGGCTTCTTCCGGGTTGCTCTCACCGTCGAGGGTGAGGACTCCCCGGCGGAGCAGCGCACCCACCAGGGCGCGGGCGGTCAGCACCGGGGTGCCCAGGCTCCCCGCCACCTCCGCTATCGCGACCGGGTTCTTCGCCAGCTCCAGCGCGGCGCTGTCGCTCATCGACAGGTCTCGGTACCCCTCGCCACCGGGCTTGGCGACCACCTGGGTCGCCAGGTCCAGGTCCAGGTCGGACTTCTCCGGGGCACCGGCCACGACGAAGGGCCGGACACCCGCGACGGGGTCCTCTGCGTGGACGTTCTGCTGATCGGACATGGGTTACGGCCTCGTCCCGGTCAGCGGGCCGGCGGAACCGCCGCGGCCCTCGGTCACCAGGTGCTCGCCGACCTGCGCGAGCAACCGGTCCAGCTCGACGTTGACGATCAGCGGGTCGGCGGCGGTGTCGACGACCACGGTGATCCCGGTGCGCTCGGCTGCCAGCGCGAGGATCACGAACCGGTTCGCGCCCTCGATGACCGTCTTGCTCAGATCACCGCCCCCACCGATGACGCTGACCCGCTTCGACGAGCTGAACGCCGACGCCGACATCGCGGCGAGGTCTTCCGCCTGCTCCTCGGACACACCTTCGGAGGCCCCGCGGGGGAATCCGTCCGACGACCACAGCACGACGCAGTCCACGTCCGCGACGCGCTGTGCGAAGTCGGTCAGCACCCAACTCAAGTCATCCCGGCCATCGCTCATTGTGTTCACCCCTCACCTGTGTCGCTGCTGTGGTTCTGGCGTCCGGACACGAAGCCCATGGCCCCGCCGCCGCCCGGGCTGCGCCGGGTTCCGGTGTTGTCGTTGGCGGAACCGGACTGGGCCTTCTTCTCCTCGTCGAGGGCCCGGCCGACCGCCGAGGCGCCCCTGCGCCGCACCGGGAGGCCCACCGACGAGGTCTCCAGCGGCTCCTGCTCGACGGGCTCGGCGCGCGGCCTCGGCGGTTCCGGTCGCGTCTGGGTGCGGGTCTCGGCGGGGTCGGCCAGCAGCGCGGTCGCTCCGCTGAGCGTGCCACGCGCGCTGGAAACGCCTACCGGGGCGGACCTTTCGATCTCCGTCTCGCGCAGGAGGTCGGACGGGATGGACACCTCGGCGCGGATGCCGCCGGACTCGCCCGCGGCCAGGGTGACCTCGATGTTCCACTGCTGGGTGATCCGGGAGACCACCGGCAGGCCGAGCTGCATGTGGCGCTGCACGCTGCCGAGCGCGAAGTCGGCCTCGGTGCCCAGGATCGCGTTGGCCTCGCCGAGCTTCTCGGCCGGCATGCCCAGACCGCGGTCCTCGATGATGACCACCAGCGATCCGCTGCGCTCCTCGGTCCAGACCCGGGCCTTGCCCTGCGGGGAGCTGTAGTTGGCGGCGTTGTCCATCAGCTCGGCGAGCGCGCGGATCAGGTACGGCGCGGCCTGGCCGTCGACGGCCACCGCGCCCGGCTTGCGGGTGTGGATGCGGCCGTAGTGCTCGATCTCGGCTCGCGCCGATTCGAGGATGACCTCCATCGGCGTCGGACCGCGGTGGTAGCGGGCGAGCCGGTTTCCCGACAGCAACCGCAGGTTCTCCGCCAGTCGGCGGGCCCGCAGCAGGAGGCTGTCGAGGACGAGCAGCGCGCGGTACCGCGGCGCGGCCTCACCGGCTTCGCGCTCCTCGGTGTCGACGATCTGCATGGCGCTCTGCACGATCTGCTGGACTCGCGCGGCCATGCCGACCACGACGCGGGTGAACGCGTCGCTCGTCCGCTTCTGCTTGATGCGCTCCTGCACGGCGACCTGGTAGGCGTCGGCGAAAGCGTCCGCCACCTCACCGATCTCGTCCTTGCCGAAGTCCAGCGAGCGCAGCGATGCGGTGGCGTCGACGTCCTCGCCGCGCTCCACCCTGCGGAACAGCTCGGGGACGTCCTCGTCGGCGATCTTGCGCACGGCGTCGCGCAGTTCGACCAGTCGCTGCGGCACCAGGGAGACCAGGTGACGTCCGGCGAACCACCACAGCAGCAGGGCGGCACCGGCGGTGGCGACGAGCACGAGGCCGGCGAACAGAGCGGTGCGCAGCAGCGCGGCGCTGCCGTTGTTGAGGCCGAGTTCGGCGCCGTAGCGGGCCTGCTCGACGGCGATCTCGGTGAGCTGCCCGCCGACCTGGTCGCTGATCTGGTGCCACTGCTGGATCGTCACGCCCCGCACCTGGCCGTGGGCGATCAGCTCCTGCTCGACGACCTGCAGCTGCTTCCAGCTCTGGGAGCGGGTGAGCTCCTCGTAGCGCTGCTTGACCAGCGGTGAGGCGTTGGAGATCTGCTCTTCGAGCTCGTCGTGGTAGGAGCCGACCAGGACCGCGAAGTTGACCTGCTCGTCGGGCTGCAGCCGGGTGACCACACCCCGGGACGCCAGCAGCGCGGTCTGCGCCATCTGGTCACCGGCGCGGAAGAACTCGGTGGCGGTGATGCCTGCCTGGCCGGCCTTGGCGTCCTCGACGGCGCGGGCCTGCCCGTCGAAGAGGTCGGCTCCGGCGTCGAGGACCTCGTTGTAGCGCTGGAGGGTCTCGCGCTTGCGGGTCGGGTCAAGCGGGAAGTCGGGACGGGACTTCGGAAGCCGCCCGATCAAGGTGTTGACGTCGTCGATCTTGACCTTGAGGTCCGGCGGCGTCGCGGAGTTCCCGGACAGCTCGGTGAGCTTGCCGGAGAGCTCGGCGATGGCCTGGTCGGTGGCGGCGTAGCGCTGGCCGAGGGTGTCGGGGGTGGCGTCCCCGTCGAAGGCGCGGGCGACCAGCTGGCGTTCGGACTGCACGGCGGCGAAGGTCCGCACGGCCGGGATCGAGGTGTCCTGCACGGTGACGGCGACCGCGCGGACGATGAACGCGTCGACGAACGCGGGCGCGAAACCGGCGAGCACGACCACGAAGAACAGCGCGACGATGGCGATCAGAATGTTCCTGATCCGCCGCCGGAGACTCGTCCTGTCCGGTTCGCGCGTTCTGTCCCTGGTTAACTTCACGTCGACCGCGCTCCTTCGGTTGTGCTCTCCACGAGACAGGCCCCCGCCCCCCGGCGGCCTCGGCGCGAATTGCGCGAAGCACGAGCTCCGCTGGAATTCCCCGACATTGGGCGATGTCACCGATGCGAGCGGGCGCGCCGCACTCCCAGTTCCGTGATCATCCGCGCTTGGCCGGGACAGTACCAGCACGGTTTTCGCGGTTGATCAGTGATCCGAAGAGGTCTTCGCGTTCATCCGAAATGAACAGCAGCACTGAATTTCGGTTACGTTCTTCTTTCGATCACCGCACGGATCTTCTCGGAGCGCGGGACTGCGGCGGTCATTCGCGCGTCCGCAGATTCCCCCACGCTTGTCCGATTGTCATTTTCGCCCGATATTGCACGGCCTCGGGCTGATCGCTACGTTGGGAAGATCCTGGTCTAGACAACGTTGTCAATCGGGAGGTCTTCCTTGCGACGCCAGCACGACGTCAAGACCGTTCGACGCTCCAACGTTCCCAGCCGGCTCGCGGCCCTCGCGGTCGCCGCGGCCACCGCGCTCGCCATCGCCCCCGCCGCCGAGGCGCAAGACCGGATCGACGATCCGGCCCAGCACGTCAACCCGTTCGTCGGAACCAAGCCCGGTGGGCCGGACTTCGGGCACGGCGGCGGAGCGGGCAACACCTTCCCGGGAGCGGTGGCGCCGTTCGGGATGATGCAGTTCAGCCCGGACACCGCGACCTACCAGCACGGCGGCTACTCCTACGACGACAACCGGATTCGCGGGTTCAGCCTCACCCACCTCTCCGGGGCCGGGTGCGGGGACTTCGGCAACGTCCCGTTCATGCCGGTCCTCGGCGACTCCCCGGTGAGCGACTACTCCTTCTCGCACGACAACGAGTCGGCCTCCCCCGGTTCCTACGACGTCACCTTCGACAACGGGCTGCGGACCGAGCTCTCGGCGATCCAGCGCTCCGGCATCGCGAGGTTCACCTACCCGCAGGGGCAGCAGGCGGCGCTGTCGGTGGACGCGGCGAAGGCGTTCAACGACGCGAGCGGTTCCGTGCAGGTCGGACCGAACACCATCAGCGGTCACAGCGACAGCGGCGGCTTCTGCGGTTCCGACAACACCTACCGCGTGTACTTCCACGCGACCTTCGACCGCGACTTCACCGCCCACGAGGTCAACGGCGGCCAGGCGTTCGTCAAGTTCGACACCGCCCAGTCCCCGCAGGTCGTGGCGCGGGTCGGGATCTCGTTCGTCAGCGCGGACAACGCCAGGGCCAACGCCGAAACCGAGCAGAGCGGGCGCGGTTTCGACGAGGTCCGCGACGGAGCCCGCGCGGCGTGGAACGGCATGCTCGGGCGCATCGACGTCGGCGGCGGCAGCGACGAGGACCGGCGGCGGCTCTACACCGGCCTCTACCACTCCCTGCTGCACCCGAACGTCTTCAGCGACGTCAACGGCCAGTACGCGGGTTTCGACGGCCAGGTGCACACCGCCGCCGAGGGACACGCCCAGTACGCCAACTACTCCGGGTGGGACGTCTACCGCTCGCAGCTGCCGCTGGTGGCGCTGATCGCCCCGGACGTCGTCTCCGACATCGCGCAGTCGGCGGTGAACCAGTCCGCGCAGGGCGGCTACTTCGACCGCTGGACGGTCGCCAACGGCGGCACCGGGGTGATGGTCGGCGATCCGCTGCCGATCATGGTGGCCAGCGCTCACGCCTTCGGCGCCACGGATTTCGACACCGCGGCCGCGCTGCGGGAGATGCGGGAAGGCGCCACCAACACCGACGAGCGGCCCGGCCACGAGGAGTACGACTCGCTCGGCCACATCCCGCCGGGCGTGCCGGACGTGTGGGGGTCGGCGGCCACGACGCTGGAGTACAACAGCGCCGACTTCGCCGTGTCGCAGTTCGCCGCGCGACTCGGTGAGACCGAGGTGCACGACCACTTCCTGGCCCAGGCGCAGAAGTTCAAGAACCTGTTCAACCCCGCCAACTCCTACCTCCAGCCGCGCAACGCCGACGGCTCGTGGCCGTCGTTCGATCCTGTGCAGACCGAGGAGTACACCGAGGGCAACGGCGCCCAGTACACCTGGATGGTGCCGTTCAACCACCGGGCGCTGTTCGACCTGATGGGCGGCGACGAGCAGGTGGTGTCGCGGTTGGACGAGTTCTTCACCGAGCTCAACGGCGGCCCCGACAAGCCCTACGCCTACCTGGGCAACGAGCCGTCGCTGAACACCCCGTGGGCCTACGCCTACGCGGGCCGGCCGGACAAGACCCAGGACGTCGTGCGGCGGGCGTTGACCTCGCTGTTCAAGTCCACACCGGACGGTGAGGTCGGCAACGACGACCTCGGGCAGATGTCGTCGTGGTCGGTGTGGGCCTCGATCGGCATGTACCCGCAGGTCCCGGGCAGGTCGGAACTGGTGCTGGCCAGCCCGATCTTCTCCTCGGTGACCATCGACCGCGGCAACGGCACGAGCATCACCGTCAACGCGCCGGAGGCCTCCGAGGGCACCGCGTACGTGCGGAACCTGAAGGTCAACGGCACCGACAGCACCAAGCCGTGGGTGGGCGAGGACTTCGTCGCGGCGGGCGGCACGCTCGACTTCACCCTCAGCGACCAGCCCGATCCCGCGTGGGGCAGCGCCCCGCAGGACGCACCGCCGTCCTACGACGTCGGGAGCTGAGGTCAGGCGTCGGCGCCGCGCCAGCGCAGCACTTCCAGCGCGGCGCCGACCCCGATCACGTCTTCGGCCAGCGGACGCGGCAGCAGCTCGTCGGCGCGCGCCAGGCGCCGCAGCACGGTGTTGCGGTGGGTGTAGAGGCGTTCGGCGGTGCGGGAGGCGTTGCACTGCTCGCGGATGTAGGTCCGCACCACCTGGCGCACCTCGGGGTCGGCGTCCCGAAGAGCGCCGAGCGCTTCGGCGACGAACTCGTCGGCGTGGGCGGGATCGGCCGTCATCAGGGCCACCAGCTGGACGTCCTCGTAGCGGGCCACCTGACGACGGGAGCTGAGCCTCGCCAGCATCCGCTGCGCGGTCAGCGCGTCGAGGTGGCTGCGGCGGAAGCCGTCCACCTCCCGCCCCGGTCTGCCGATCGAGACCCGCACGTGCGGGTGGGAGCCGAGGTGCTCGGACAGCTCCTCGATGCCCGCGGTGGTCGCCACCGGCAGCCAGACCCACAGGGTTCCTGCGGTGGCCACCACGGTCAGCCTGCGGCGCGCACCGGTGAGGCACACCAGCTCCTCCGCCGCGCTCTCCAGCTCCTCCAGGCCGACGTGGGCGGTGCTCCACACCACGGCGGCCGTGTGCGGCCCGGTCAGGCCGTACCCGAGCTTGAGCTCGGCCCTGCGCGCGCTGATCGGCGAACCTTCGAGGATGAGCGCGACCGCGGCGCGGCGGTCGGCGTTGGTGCCGCGGATGAGGGTGTCGAGCTCCGCCTGCATCCGCTCGCTGATGCAGGCGATGGTGTCGTTGACGTAGGTCGAGATCGACAGCGCCGTGACGTCGAGGAGTTCCCGCAGCTCGTCGGGGTCGGAGGTCAGCGAGAAGCAGATCTCCATCCAGTACCGCCAGGCGACGTTCTGCCCGGCCCGGTAGGTGTCGAGGGCGTGGGCGTCGAGCCCGCGGCGGACCAGGTCCCGCGCGGTGTCGAGCGCCTGCCTGCCGAGGTGCGGTGGGACGCGGCAGCCGGGGTCCTGCACGTTGGCCGCGGCCCAGTGCACGACGTTGTCGACGTTGGTCTGCCGCAGCCCGTCGGCCAGCACCGGATCGGCCGCGATGGCCTGCGTGCGGTCGGTGGCGAGCACCGCGGCGTGCAGCTCATCCGCCCAGCGCGCGGGCGGTTTCAGCGCCGTCTCCGCGCCGAGCCGGATCAACTCCCGAACCCGAGCGGACGGACAGGGCCACGATCGAGTCACGGCAGGCACTATGCCCGAAAAGGCCCCGTTTGTGGAGTGCCGGTGACGGGAGCTCGTGAGGAGTGCGGCGGAGCTGCTGTTCCAGGTGTGGGACTCAGCTCGCACCGCTGCGGGTTCTGCTACCCGCGCCGCCGAGCACAGCACTTCCTCGACAGCCCCTAGCGGGGTGATTCGTGTTGGGAGCCTCGGACGTTGATGGGGCTGCCCGGGGGTTCCGCGCAGTGGGCTCGCAGGTTGGCGGGGACTTCGGCGAGGTCGGTGCCCGCTCGCTGGTGGGTGCTCTGGTAGCCCCGGGTGCAGACGAACGGGTCGAAGCTGTTGAGGACCAGGCCGAACCGGGCTCTCCCGTCGCCGGGGACGGTGGTCTTGGTGCCCTGCGCGAGGCTCGGGTAGGTGACCAGCAGCTGCTCCACGCCGTCGAGCCGGGTGCGGTAGACGTTGGCGGTGGTCAGCAGGTTCGAGAACAGCCCGCCGAGCTGCGGCCCGGATTCCCGCAGCAGCCCGCTGACCTGCTCGGCGGCGTCCGGTGCTGCGCCGATGACGCGGCGCAGGTCGGGGTCGGAGGCGCGCAGCTGCCCGGCGAACAGGTGGAGGTCCCGGCTGAAGGAGGCGATCTCGGCGCCCTGCTCCCGCTGCGTCTCCAGCACCCTCCGGCCGCTGGAGATCAGGTCCAACGTCTGCGGCAGGTGGTCGGTGGCGTGCCGGGTGTAGGCGTTGGAGGTGTCGAGCAGCGTGCCGAGCGGTCCGTTGAGGCCGGTGAACGCCAGGTCCAGTTCGGTGACCACGGTCTGCAGCGAGCCGATCGGGATGCTGCGCACCGTGCGGTCCAGGTTGGCCAGCAGGTCCTCCGGCGGCACCGGGATCGAGGTGCGATCGCTGGTGATCACCGAGCCCTCCCCGAGATGCGGACCGCCGTCGGATCGGGGGCGGAGGTCGACGTACTGCTCCCCCACCGCCGACCGGTTGGTGACCACGGCGTCGGTGTCGGCCGGGATCTTCGGTGCGCTGTCCTCGATCTCCAGCGACACGTCGACGCCCTCCGGCGTCAGCCGCAGCGGTCCGACCCGGCCGATGGGCAGTCCTCGGTAGGTGACCTCGGCGTTGGTGAAGATGCCGCCGGAGTCGCGGAACCGGGCGATGGTGGTGTACCCGCGGGAGGACACCAGCCGGTCCAGCCCGGCGTAGGTGGCGCCGACGTAGGTGATGCCGACCAGGGCGATCAGCACGAACGCCCCGATCTGCAGCTTGACCCGCTTCGAGATCACCGGACACCTCCGAGCACTGCGTCGAACGGTCCGCCCGGTCGCGGCGGTGGCGGCGCGGCAGGTGCGGGCGCGGGTGCCGGTCCGGGCAGCGGGAGCGGGAGCGGGAGCTCGCCGGGCCCGGCGCCGCCGGTGGGCGGCGGGCGTCCCTGCAGCACGTTGTCGACGATGGTGCTCAGGTCGAGGTCCAGCTGCAGGTCCAGGTTGGTGTAGTCGCCCTTGATCGCGTTCACCGTGTAGTCGGTGAACGGGAAGGTGACCAGGATTTCCAGCGATTTGGGGAGGTCCTCGCCCGCTTCCGCCAGCTTCTGCAGGATCGGGCTCAGCGACCGCAGGTTCTCCACGGTGTCCTGCTGGCTGCGCTCGGTCGTTTCCACGGCGACCTCGGAGAGCCGGTCCATCTGCTGGAGCATGGTGACCAGCTGCCCCCGTTGCTCGTTGATGACCTTCAGGCCTGGGCCGAGGTTGTCCAGCGCGAAGGCGATGTCGTGCTTCTGCCCGACCAGCGAGGTGGCGAGCCGGTTGAGCCCGTCGATGGCGCGGGTGATCTCGTCGCGCTGGCCGTCGAGCTCCCGGGTGAAGACCTCCAGGTTCCGGTGCAGCGAGCGGATGTCGGCCTCGTTGCCGGACAGGGCGGCGCCGAGTTCCTGGTTGATGTGCTGGAGCTGGCCGATGCCGCCGCCGTTGAGCAGCATCGACAGCGCCCCCAGCACCTCCTCGACCTGCGGGTGCCGGTTCGTGCGCGACAGCGGGATGCGGTCGCCGTCGGACAGCAGCGCTTGCCCGTCCGTCGCGGAACCGTCGAGCTGGACGTACTTCTCGCCGAGGAGGCTGGACTGGCGCAGCTGGGCGATCGCGCTCGCCGGCAGCCGCACGTCGCGGTTGATCTCCAGGGTGACCTCGGCGGTCCAGCCGTCCGGGGCGAGCCGGATGCCGGAGACGCGGCCCACGGCGACGTCGTTGACCTTCACGCTGGCCTGCGGCACCAGGTCCAGCACGTCGGCGAGCTGCGCGGTGACCCGGTACGGGTCGTCGCCGAGGTCGGCGCCGCCGGGCAGCGGCGCGTTGTACAGGCCGGTGAACCCGTGCTGGCCGCATCCGGCGACCAGCAGGAAGCTCAGCAGCGCCACCGCGATCCGCATCAGCGACCACCTCCCGGGTGCGGTGTGCCGGTGTCGCGCATGGCGTCGACCAGCGGGAGCGGGATGTCCGGTGCGCGTCCGTGCTCCAGCGAGGTGATCGCCTCGGCCGGGGAGGGCAGCGGGACCGCTCCGGTGACGACCGGTTCGATGCGCTCGCAGGCGTCGGCGAGCACGGGCGGCACCGGGCGCTCCGGGGGCGACTGCCGCAGCAGCTTGCAGACGATGACGATCGGCGGGTGGGTCAGCTCGTTGATGTTGCCGCGGGTGCGGGTGGAGCCGGTGGAGGCGTCGTAGGTGTTGGCGAGGTTCGACAGCCCCAGCGGTGCGAGGTCGGTGACCTCCTCCAGCGCCGCCTTCTGGTCGACGAGCACCTGCGTCACCGCTTGGAGGTGGTCGACGTTGGTCCGCAGCACGGCGCGGTTGTCGCGGATGAACCCGGCGGTCTCCGACAGCGCGGGCCCGAGTTCCCGCAGCGCCGCGCCGAGTTCGCCGCGTTCGGCGGCCAGGAACGCGGCGGTGTCGGACAGCTGGGTGTTGAACCGGCGCACCTGCTGGTCGCTGTCGGCGAGCGTGCGGTTGAACAGCTGCAGGTTGTCGACGGTGGCGAACATGTCCTCCTTGGACCCCGAGAGCGTGCTCGTCGCCTGGCTCAACCGGTGCAGCATGTCGTTGAGCTCCGCGCCGTGCCCGCCCAGGTTGGCGGCCTGCACGTCGAGGAAGTCCGACAGCGCGCCCTCCTCGTTCGCCCCGTCCGGTCCCAGCATCCGCATCGTGCGGTCGGTGTTGCGGTTGATCTCGTCGAGCTCCAGCGGCGTCGCGGTCCGCTCGCGCGGGATCACGGCGCCGTCGGCCAGCTCCGGTCCGCCTTCGTAGACCGGTGTGAACTGCACGTACCGGTCGCTGACCAGGCTCGGCGCGACCGCGACGGCCTTGGCGTCGGCCGGGATCGGCGTGCCGTCGTCGATGCGCATCTCGACCCGCACCCGGGTGCCCTCCGGGACGACCTCGGTCACCGAACCGACCCGCATGCCCAGCACGCGCACGTCCGAGCCGGGGAACAGCCCGACGGTGGCGCCGAAGTGGGCGGTCACGGAGGTGCGCGCGGCCAGCGACACGGCCCACCACGCACCGCCGGTGATCAGCATCGCGGTCGCGAGGACGATGGCCACAGCGCGCTTGCTCATCGCGGACCTCCCCCGGCGCCGCCCGCGATCGGTGGGCGGCAGCCTTCGTCGTTGGACGTCACCGGGCCGGCGTGCAGCATCGGCGGGACCTGGCCGCACACGTAGCTGTCGAACCAGCGCCCGTTGCCGACCGTGTTGCTGAAGTACCTCGCGAACGGCGCGAGGTTCTGCAGACCCCGGTCGAGGTTGTCCTGGTTGCGGTGCAGCACCTCGGTGACCCGCTCCAGCGTGGTCAGCGCAGGTCGCAGCTGGGCGTGGTTGTCGGCGACGAGCCCGCGCAGCTGCTCGGAGAGCTGCCGGGTGCTGCGCAGCAGCGTGCTGATCGCTTCGCGCCGGAAGCGGATCTCCTCCATCAGCAGGTTGCCGTCGGCCAACAGCTTCGCGAAGACCTCGTCGCGGTCGCCGAGCACCTGGCTGACCTGCCGGGTGTTGCTCAGCAGCTGCTTGAGCTGCTGATCGCGGCTGGAGATGACCTGGGAGAACGCCGAAAGCCCGCGCAGCGCCTCGCCGACGTGCGCCGGGGTGCCGCGGAAGGTGTCGGCCATGGTCTGGAAGCTCAGCGCCAGCGCGGCGGTGTCGACCTCGCCGGAGGTGCGGCCCAGGTCCTGGAAGGCTTCGGTGACGTCGTAGGGCGAGCGGGTGCGGTCGGCGGGAATCGTTGCGGCGGAGTCCTGTTCGCGATCGCCCTGCGGGTCCAGCGACAGGTACTTCTGGCCGAGCAGGGTCTTGATCTCGATGGAGGCGGTGGTGCGGTCGCCGACCCAGGCGTCGTCGACGCGGAAGGCGACCTCGACGTGCTTGCCGCGCAACGACATCGAGGTCACCTCGCCGGCCTTGACCCCGGCGATGCGGACCTCGTCGTCGGGTTTGAGCCCGGCCGCCTCGGTGAACTGCGCGCGGTAGGTGGTGCCGCCGACCACCGGCAAGTCCTCGAAGTAGAACGCCAGCAGCGAGAGCGCGGTGATCAGCACCAGGCCCACCACCCCGGCGGCGGCCGGGTCGCGCCGTTTGAGCCGCTCGATCATCTGCACCTCTCGGGCATCTGCTCGGGGGACGTCGCGGGCAGCGGTGCGGCCACGCCGAGGCTGGAGATGCGCACCTGCCCGGAGCTGCGGCACAGGAAGTAGTTGAACCACGACCCGTAGCTGGCGGTGCGGTTGATGGTGTTGAGCTTGTTGGGCAGGCCCGCGGCGAAACGCTCCACCAGCGGCCGGTGGTTGTCGAGGTGGTGCGAGAGCACGCCCAGGTGCGCGATGCTCTCGCGCAGCGGCTGCCTGCCCTCGGCGAGCAGCCCGGCGGTCGCCTCGTTGACCTGGCCGATCCCTTCCACTGCCGAGCCGATCTGCTCCCGGTCGGCGGCCAGGCCCGAGACGACCTGCTGGGTCTGCACCAGCACCTCGTCGAGCTCGGCGTTGCGGCTGTTGACGGTGCCGAGGACGTCGTTGAGGTTGGTGATGACGTCACCGATCACCTGATCCCGGGAGGCCAGGGTCTGGGTCAGGGAGCCGATGTGCGCCAGCAGGCTCTGCACGGTGCCGCCCTCCCCTTGCAGGGTCTGGATGATCGCGTGCGACAGCTTGTTGACGTCCTCGGGTGAGAGCGCCTGCAGCAGCGGCTTGAAACCGTTGAACAGCACCGTGAGGTTCAGCGCCGGCCGGGTGCGCTCGATCGGTATCGTCGAGTCCTCCGGCAGCATCGCCCCGGAGCCCTCACCTCTCTCGACGGCGAGGTAGCGCTGTCCGACGAGGTTGCGGTACTTGATCGACGCGGTGGTCGAGGCGGGCAGCGCGCGGTCGCCGAAGAGCGTGAACTCCACGTGTGCCTGCCGCTTCTCGGCGATCTCGATCGAGCGGACCTGGCCGACCTTGACCCCGGCGATGCGCACGTCATCGCCCTCGTTGAGCCCGGTGACGTCGGTGAAGCGGGCCGAATACCCCGTGGTGGGGCCGAAGCTGGTGTTGGCGATGGTGACCCCGAGCAGCCCGGTGGCCAGCAGGGTCACCGCGATGAACGCGACGAGCTTGGTCAACGACGGCGTGATCGACCTCATCGCACCTGCACCTCCGCTCCTCGGTACAGCGGTCCGACCAGCAACGTGCTCCACGCCGGAACCTCGTCCGGGCGCAGCCTGGTCGCCGGTGACAGCAGGGCCGCGATGAGGCGCTGCTCGGCCGGTGAGTGCTGCATCGAGCCCGCGGTCCCGGTGAACGAGCTCGGGCTGGTCGAGGCCGGTGGTGTGCGCTGCTCGCGCTGCGGCGGGTGCGTCGAGCCGTCGCGCGGCGGTCCGCCGCCGGGCAGGTCGGCGGGCATCGGGACCTGGTCGTAGCAGCGGGGGCCGCGCCGGTCCTGCCAGCTGGGTTCGTCGTGGCCGGGCAGGTACTTGTCGGCGCTGTCGCTGATCTGCACTCGCAGGCGGATCACGCCCGGGGTGTCGGTGCCCTTGCCCGCGACCTGGTCGAGGCGGGGCACGGCATCGGCGAGATCGTCGAACAGGCAGGGGTATTCGGGCGAGTACCGCGCCAGCAGCCGCAGGTGCTCGCGGCTGGCCGCGTTGAGGCCGATGATGTTCTCCTTGTTGGCGCGCAGGAATCCGTCGAGGTCCCCGGCTCCGGTCGTCACCGTGCGGTAGAGCCGGTCGAGGCCCGCGCGGTTGTCGGCGACGGTCCGGTGGTTGACCGCCAGGTCGCGCAGCGCCTGCGTCAGCTCCGGCGTGGTCTCGGCGTAGAGGTGCGCGACGTCGGCGAGCGCCTGGATGTTGCCCTTGAGCTCGGGCAGCGCCGGGTTGAACTGCTCCAGGTAGCGGTTGGTGGCCACCAGCGTCTCGCCGAGCTGCTCGCCTCGTCCGTCCAGCGCCATCGAGACGGTGTTGAGCGTGGTGGCGAGCTTGTCGGGCCGGACGGCCTGCAGCACCGGCATCAGGTCGCTGAGCACCTTCTCCAGCTCGATCGACGCCTCGCTGCGGTCCTGCTCGATGACGGCGTCGTCGCGCAGCGACTCGCGGGAGGGCTCGGGCGGCGGGACGAGGCTGACGTAGCGCTCGCCGAAGAGGGTCTTGGGCAGCAGCCGCGCGGTGACCCCGGCCGGGATGAGGTGCGCCTTGTCCGGGTGCAGCGCCAGGTCCAGCTCGGCTCCGGAGGCGGTCGCGCGGACCTCCCGCACCTCGCCGACCACCAGGCCGCGCACCTTGACGTCCGAGGGCGGTTGCAGCTGGTTCCCGACGCGGTCGGTTCGCAGCAGCACGTCGACCACCGGCGTGAACGCCTTCTGGTACACCGCGACCGTCGAGGCCAGGAACAGCACGATCACGCTGATGAACACCGCCCCGACCACGCGGCGGCGCACCACCTCGGCCCGCTCGCCCGCCCTCATCCGGCGATCCGGACGGTCGTGGTGGCGCCCCAGATGGCGAGGCTGAGGAAGAAGTCCAGCACGTTGAGCGCGATGATCGCGGTGCGCACGGCCCGGCCCACCGCGCTGCCGACCCCGGCGGGGCCGCCGGAAGCGCGGAAGCCGTAGTAGCAGTGCACCAGGATGATCATCAGGCTGAACAGCAGCACCTTGCCGAAGGAGAACAGCACGTCCTCCGGCGGCAGGAACAGGTGGAAGTAGTGGTCGTAGGTGCCCGCCGACTGGCCGTAGAAGTAGACCGTGATCACCCTCGACGCCAGGTAGGACGACATCAGCCCGATCACGTACAGCGGGATCACCGCGCCGATCCCGGCCAGCACCCGGGTGGTCACCAGGAACGGCACGCTGCGCACGGCCATGACCTCCAGCGCGTCGATCTCCTCGGAGATGCGCATCGCGCCCAGCTGCGCGGTGAACCCGCAGCCGACGGTCGCCGACAACGCCAGGCCCGCCACCAGCGGCGCGACCTCGCGGGTGTTGAAGTAGGCCGAGACGAACCCGGTGAAGCTGGCCGTGCCGAGCTGGTTGAGAGCGGTGTAGCCCTGCATCCCGACGACGGTGCCGGTGAACAGCGTCATGCCCACCATCACGCCGATCGTGCCGCCGAGCACCGCCAGCGCACCGCTGCCGAAGGTCACCTCGGCCAGCAGCCGCAGCACCTCCTTGGAGTAGCAGCGCAGCGTGCGCGGAGCCCACGCGATGGCGCGCAGGTAGAACATCGCCTGGTCACCGGAGGTGTCGAGCACCCGCAGCGGGGCGTTGATCAGCCGCCGGACCCTGCCGGTCGCCACGACCACGGCTCACATCCCCTTCGCCGGGACGAGCTGCAGGTAGATCGCGGTGAGCACCACGTTCACCAGGAACAGCAGCATGAACGAGATGACCACGGCCTGGTTCACCGCGTCCCCAACGCCTTTCGGCCCCGGTGCCGGGTTGAGCCCGCGGTGCGCGGCGACCACCCCGGCGATGAACCCGAAGATCACCGCCTTGATCTCGCCGATCCACAGGTCGGGCAGCTGGGCGAGGCCGTTGAAGCTGGCCATGTAGGCGCCGGGAGTGCCGCCCTGCATGATGACGTTGAAGAAGTAGCCGCCGAGGACGCCGACCACGCTGACCACGCCGTTGAGCAGGGTGGCCACCAGCATCGCCGCGAGCACGCGCGGCACGACCAGCCGGTGGATCGGTGAGACGCCCAGGGTTTCCATCGCGGCGATCTCGTCGCGGATGGTGCGCGCGCCCAGGTCGGCGCAGATCGCCGAGCCGCCGGCCCCGGCGATGAGCAGCGCGGTGATCAGCGGGCTGGCCTGCTGGATGATGGCCAGCACGCTGGAAGCGCCGGTGAACGACTGGGCGCCGATCTGCTTGGTCAGCGAGCCGAGCTGCAGCGCGATCACCGCCCCGAACGGGATCGACACCAGAGCGGTGGGCACGATGGTCACGCTGGCGACGAACCAGGACTGCTGGACGAACTCGCGCCACTGGAACGGCCGGGCGAACACCGCCCTCGCCACGTCCACGGCGTGCAGGAACAGCCGTCCGGTCTCGCTGAGCGGACCGGTACCGGCCGGTCGCGCCACTCCAACACCCATCGCGGCTCCCCGAGGTCTCGACAGGGCATCCAGAGTGATCAGCCACACACCTCGCAACCAGGGGCACTCTGCCCCGCGATTCCCCCACACTGGTGCACATCACCCGTAACCCGAACCCGCCCCGGGAGCGATAGACATATCCGGGTTCGCGGAATTCGTTCCACCCCAACGGCATCCACGGTCCCAAGTGGAACAACCCCGTCCACCTTCCCGTCCGGCCCCGGTTTGGCCGGTGCAGAGCGGGTACTCCCCGAGCGGAGGTCGGTTGGAGCACGAGGGGAGGTTCGCCGGTGGTGAGCTGGCAGGCTCGGGCCGTCATCGCGAAGTACTGGGTGACGCGACGCAAGCAGGTCTTCGCCGATCCCGGGAAGTTGCGGGACAGCGCGGAGAGCCATCAAGCCGAGAGCGTGCAGGTGCCCAGCTGGGTGCACCGGCGCTTCGACGTCGTGGAGTCCGACGTGCTCGGGCACCGCTGCTACACCTTGCACCCCCACGAGCCGGAGAACTCGCAGCACATCCTCTACCTGCACGGAGGCGCCTACGTGCACCAGGTCGAGCTGGCGCACTGGAGGTTCCTGGCCCGGCTGATCGACTCGACCGGTTCGGTGGTCACCGTGCCGATCTACCCGCTGGCCCCCGCGCACGCCTACGACGAGACGCTGGCGATGATCTGGGAGACCTACCAGCGGTTCCTCGGCGACCTCCCGGCCGAGGACCAGATCATCATGGGCGACTCCGCGGGCGGCGGGCTGAGCCTGTTCGTGGCCCAGCGGATCAGGCACCACGGCCGGACGCAGCCACGACGTCTGGTGCTGTTCGCGCCCTGGTTGGATCTCACCACGACCGATCCGGGCATCACCGAGCGCGAGCCGCACGACCCGTTCCTCAGCGGGCCGGGGTTGCGGGAAGCCGCCCGGCTCTACGCCGACGGCCTCGACCTGCGCGATCCGCGGGTGAGCCCGCTGTTCGGCGACCTGTCGGGGCTGGCGCCGATCAGCGTGTTCACCGGGACCCGCGACGTGCTGCTGACCGACTCGCGACGGCTGCGCGATCGGGTCCGCGCGACCGGCGCCGACCTCGACTACGAGGAATACCTCGGGATGTTCCACGGCTGGATGCTGCAATCCCTGCCGGAGGCCAGGCACGCGACCGATCGGATTGCGGCGCTCGTCGGTGATTGAAGGGTCCGGTTTCGGGGAAACCACCACCCAGAGCCTGCCCGGACACGCCGAAGACGAGGTGAGCCGTCATGACCCATCCTCCGGACCCGGACCGCGTGCAGCCGTTCCTGCGGGAGGTGCACTACCCGGTCAGCAAGCGGGAACTGGTGCACATCGCCGAGCAGCAGGGCGTGGACGGCGAGGTGCTGCGCGCGCTGCGCATCGTCCCCGACCGCACCTACGAGAACCAGGAGGAGGTCAACGACGAGGTCGCGCTGGGAAGCTAGGCCGTTGAGGAGTTGCATTCCGGGGCGGTGCGGGTAGCGGAACCTGAGCGCCTCCGTGGTCTCCCGTACACGTTCTAGCCGTGGCGGCTCAGGACAAGCAGCGTGACGTCGTCCCCGGCGGACGCCGCGGTCACCAGGCGGTTCGTGACGGTGGTGCAGACCTCGTGGGCGGGCGCGCACTCGATCGCCTCGCACAGCGAGTTCATCCCGACGTCGATGGACTGCTGGCGGCGCTCGATGAGGCCGTCGGTGTAGAAGCACAGCACCGAGTGCTCCGGCAGCTCAACGGTGGTGGTGCGTCGCTCGCGCCGCGACACCTCCACCCCGACGGGCGGGTCCACCGGCGCCTTGACGAGGTCACCGCCATCGTCGGGCAGCGCGAGCACGGGTGGCAGGTGCCCGGCCAGCGAGAGCTCCAGCCGCGCCGTGTCCGGGTCGTAGAGCGCGTAGGAGACGGTGGCCATCGCGTCCGGCTCGAAGTGGGTGACCTTGCGGTCGAGCTTGTGCAGCACGCGGGCCGGGTCCTCGTCGTCGAGGGCGTACGCGCGCAGCGCGCTGCGCAGCCTGCCCATCACGACTGCGGCCAGCAGACCGTGGCCCACGACGTCGCCGATCACGATGCCGACCCGGCCGGAGGGCAGTTCGAACACGTCGTACCAGTCACCGCCGATGCCGTGGTCGGCGCCGGCGATGTAGCGGCCGTCCATCGACACACCGGGAACGGACGGCAAGCGGCTCGGCAGCAGGCTGTGCTGCAGCACGGTCGCCGCGATGCGTTCCGCGCGCGAAGAACCGACCTTCGAGACCGAGGCGATGCGGTCAGCGGCGATGCGCACCAGACCGGCGTCCTGGTCGGTGAACCCGTGCTCGCCGAACGCGCCGACGCACAGCACGCCCAGCGTGTCCCCGCCCGCGACCATCGGGGCCCCGACGAGCGATCGTACCCCCTTCTGCTGCAACGGCGTGCTGATGAGTACGTCGGCGTCGACCCGGTCGAACACGACGGCTCGCTCGGAGTTGAGCACGGCGGCGGCGAAATCGTTGCCCACCGGGATCCGGACGCCCTGCCGGACCTCGTCCTCGATGCCCACTGAGGCGGTCGCGATCAGCTCCTCACCGCCCGGATCCAGCAGCATGGCCGTCGCCATGTCCACACCGAGGACGTCGCGCACCCGCGCCAGGATCTCGCGCAGCAGCTCGTTGACGTCCAGGTGAGCCAACGAGGTGTCCGTGACCAGTTCGATGCGTCGCAAACGCTCCTCGGCGGAAGGTCCCGCGGAAGCATGCATGCGTTCAGCATAACCGCCGCGCTGCCGAGGGTCTTTGCCAACGAAGCTCACCGGTCCCATCATGGGTTCATGGCTTCCGACATCAACGAGAGTCCGACGCCGTTCGGCGCGGTGGCCGAGTGGTCGGGCCGCACGCTCTTCGTCACCGCGACCGGCGAAGTCGAACTGGTCAACTCACCACAACTCGAATCGGTGCTCAACCAGGCACTCGCCGACAAGCCCGACGTCCTGGTGCTCGACCTCATGGACGTCACGTTCCTGTCGTCGGCTGGACTGGCCGTGCTGGTGCGCGCACACCGCGACGCGGAAGCGGTGGGCACCCGGTTCCGGGTCGTCGCAGCCAACGCCGCCACGCTGCGCCCGATCCAGCTCATGGGCCTGGACCAGGAGTTCGACGTGTACGCCGACCGCGAAGACGCACTGTCCGGTGCACCGGGTTTGTGAGAGCTCCCAGTCGCCGAACCTAGGAGCTGAACCTCGGTTGTCCGAGAACCGTTAGGAAGCGACCTATGGCACCCGCTCAGTCAAGCGGGCCGGAGCCCGGAGCCGTGGAGACCCTGCGCCGCCACGGCATCCCGGCCTCCGCCGGCAGCTTGCCTGTGCTGCGCGACGAACTGGACGAGTGGGCCCGCTCCGCCGGGCTCGGTGACAGCCTCGCCGGCGCGCTGGCGCTGGCGACCTACGAGGCCATGGCGAACGCGGTGGAACACGCCTACGGCGGTGCCCCGGGCCCACTCGACGTGGAGGCCGCGTTCCTCGATCACGGCGTCGAGGTGACGGTCACCGACCACGGGGCGTGGCGCTCGCCGCGCGACAGCGGCCAGGAGCGCAGGCGCGGCCTCCCGCTCATCCGCCGGCTGGCCGACGAAGCGGTCGTGTCCGCCGGGGAGAAGGGCACGCGGGTGCGGATGCGGTGGGAAGTCCGGCGCCAACTCTCCGACGGCGACCTGTCCGCCGCGGACGCCTCCGGTTAGTCACGCGGCGACGAGGAAGTCCTCGACCGCGCTCCCCAGGGCCTCGGGCGCCGCGAACGGCACCATGTGCGCCGCGCCGGGCCAGACCAGCAGGCGCGCTTCCGGCAGCAGCCGGGTGACCCGCTGCGCCCAGTCCTGCGGCACCAGCGCGTCGTGCTCGCCGCGCACGACCAGCGCGGGCGCACCGACCCGGGGCAGCTTGTCCTCGACGTGGTCGTGGATCGACTCGGCGAAGCTGGTCACCACGCGGCGGAGCCCGGCTTCCCGGTAGTCGCGGAAGGTCAGCGGCGCGAGCCGGCGCGGTTCGCAGCGGGCGTTGCGCAACCACCTGCGCACCTGCCCCTGCCAGGTGCGGGCGCGCGGATCGCTGGTCGGACCGACCAGCACGAGCCCGCGCACGTGCTTCGGGGCCAGCAGCGCCGCCTCGACGGCGATCTGGCACCCGAAAGAACACCCGAGCAGGTTCACCTCCGGCAATCCCACCTGCTGCCGCCACACGTCCAGGGCCTGCGCCAGGTCGTGGAGCCCGAGCGGGCGCCCGGAACGGCGGCTGGACCCGAAGCCGGGCAGGTCCACCGCCCACGTCTCGCGCACACCGGCACGTCCTGACACGAACGGCAGCAGTTCTCGGCTGGAGACCCCGGCGCCGTGCACGCACACCAGCGGAGGGCCCGGGCCCTCGACGTGCCACGCCACGACGCCGGCCTCGGACAGGTCCGGGCGGTCCAATTCGGTCCTGGTGCGCTGCATCAGCTCGGGGCTACCCGAAAACGCTCGGTCCGAACCGGGCCCTGCCATGTGTGAATCGAGCGTCCTTCGGGTAATCCGATGATCGACCGAATGATCAACCTCTGCAGCACGGAGGTGCGAATGACCGCCACGGAGCGCCTTCCGAAACCCAACAGCGACTCCTGGCACTGGCAGCTGCGCGCCGCGTGCCGGGATCTCAGGACCGCTCGGTTCTTCCACCCGGACAACGAACGCGGCGAGCGCCGAGCCCAGCGGGAGCGCCAGGCCAAGGCCGTCTGCCGACGTTGCCCGGTCATCGCCCAGTGCCGCGAGCACGCGCTGAGGTCCCACGAGCCCTACGGCGTGTGGGGCGGCCTCGGCGAGCAGGAGCGCCGCAGCCTGCTCCGGAAGGCGAGCTGAGCGCGGGGGATTCGCCTTCCACCGCAACGGGTATCGCTGAAGCGGGCGAGCCCGCCGACCGTGGAGGTCCACATGCACCAGGACAGGACCCGCAGACCCCCGGACGACGACGAGGACGCCCCGGAACCGACGACGTCCGGCCAACAGCGCCGCGAGCAGCTCGACGAGGACACCGACGAACTGCTCGACGACATCGACGACGTCCTCGAGGACAACCCGCAGGACTTCGTCCGGGGCTACGTGCAGAAGAACGGCCAATGAGAACCGCGTTGCCGCGCCGGGAGGACGATCTCCCCGGCGCGGCAACGCTTTTCGTCGCTCACACGTGGTCGCGCGGGATGCGGCGGTCCCAGTTCTTGGAGAACACCCGCTCCCCGCCCAGGTAGGCGTCGAGTTCGGCGTGCAACCGGAACTCGGTGGCCGTGGACGTGAGCGCCGTGCGGGTGCTGGTGCGCACCGACCAGTCGCCGCGGGTGAAGCCCATCGTCCACTCGATGTCCCCGCGCACCGAGTCGAAGTCCTCCCCGACCCAGCTGTAGAGCTCGGTCGCGCGCCGGCGGACGTCCAAGTCGATGTCGTCGAAGTGGGCCAGCCCCAAGTCCTTGATCACCTCCAGCGACGAGCTGTAGTCGGCCAGGTCCCTGCTGACCTGCCACTGCTGCTCCCCCGGGGTGATCTGCTTCGCGGGCGCCGGTGGTGCTCCCTCGGGTTCGCCGAACAGCGGCGTGGGCAGCTCATCGGCCTCGTCCGCCGGCCGGATGGGCAGTTCCAGCTCGCTGTCGGCCGGATGCACGGTCAGCCGCACCGGTTCCGGCGGCGGCCACGCCAGCGGCCAGTACGAAGTGGACAGCGCCAGCCGGATGCGGTGGCCCTCCGGGAAGGCCTGCGCCACACCGTTCAACCGGACCCGAACCTGGTACCGCACACCGGGTTCCAGCGGTTTCGGGTCGTCGTGCCCGTCGCGGTGGGTGAGGTTGAGCAGGCCGTAGGTCACGCGCGTGGCCTGCCCGGTCGGGCTGACGTCGGAGAGCCGCGCGGCCAGCATCGCCACCGGCCGGTCCACCTCCACGCACACGTCCAGCAGCGGTCCCCCCAGGATCTCGGAACGCTCGGTCAGCGGTTCGGTGTCGAACACCAGCGACCCGCCGTCCTCCTCGCGCTGGTCGTAGGGCAGGTCCGGGGGTGCGTTGTAGGAGCACCACTTCCCGGCGTACTGCCCGACCGACAGCGGAGAGGCGACCGTCAGCGGCCGCGCGTCGCGCTCCTCCCCCGGGCGCTCGATCCTGTTCTGCCCCAGCGGGAACCGGGTGCGGCGCACGTGCGGCGACGGCCACGACGGCTCGCCGACCCAGCGACCGTGGCGCTCCTCGTAGCTGGTGGACGGCGGCATGCTCTCCTGCATCCAGGTGCACAGCATCGGGCCGTCCATCGCTCCGTTGTCGATGCCCTTGAGCCAGTGGTCCCACCAGCGCACCAGCTCCTGCAGGAAGCCGATCGCGGGACCCGGTCGCCCGAGGTGCGGGTACTTGTGCGACCACGGCCCGATCAGCCCGCGGCGCGGCGCGTCGAGGTTCTGCATCAGCCGGAACACGGCGTTGGAGTAGCCGTCGGCCCAGCCGCTCACCGCCAGCACCGGGCACTCGACCGCGGAGAAGTCCTCGCAGATCGAGCCGTGCCGCCAGTAGTCGTCGCGACGCTGGTGGCGCAGCCAGGTGTCGATCCACAGGCCGCTCTCCTCCATGCGTTCGCGCCACATCTCCTCCCAGCGGTCGCCCACGACCTCCGGGTCGGGCGGGCAGGAGGTGTAGGCGAACATCGTGCTCGCCCAGGACAGGTTGTCGCTGAGCAGACATCCGCCCATGTAGTGCACGTCGTCGGCGTAGCGGTCGTCGGCGCAGCACACCGCCGCGATCGCCCCCAGGCTCGGCGGTCTCCTGGCCGCCACCTGCAGGGCGTTGAATCCGCCCCAGGAGATGCCCATCATGCCGGTCCGCCCGGTGCACCACGGTTGTTCCGCCAGCCAGGCCAGCACCTCCTCGGCGTCGGCGAGCTCCTGCTCCAGGTACTCGTCGGCGAGGATCCCGTCGGAGTCGCCGCTGCCGCGCAGATCCACGCGGGCGCACGCGTAGCCGTGCCCGGCCAGGTACGGGTGGTGGATGGAGTCGCGCAAGGACGTGAGGTCCCGCAGCCGGTAGGGGATGAACTCCAGCACCGCCGGGACGGGTTCGGTGTCGGAGGAGACCGGCCGCCAGATGCGTCCGGCCAAGCGGGTGCCGTCGGACATCGGGATCCAGATGTGCTCCTCCTGCTTGATCTCGCAGGGCAGCTCGTCGACCTCGCGCACGCGTCCTCCTCGTTCGCCTCGACTGTCCCGGGCGTCACTCGTTGACTACCCACCAACCGATGCGGCCATGCCCCGGCGCGCGCACGTTTCACCGCACCGCTGCGCGGTTACTCGCGGACAGAACTGGCGAGCACCGGAGGGCGGGGAACATGGTTCGGTTCGGGTACACGCTGATGACGGAGCAGTCGGGGCCGCGCGAGCTGGTCAGGCAGGCGGCCGCGGCGGAGCGCGCGGGGTTCGACTTCGCGGTGATGAGCGACCACTACTCGCCGTGGCTGGACGAGCAGGGCCACTCCCCCTACGCGTGGAGCGTGCTGGGGGCCGTCACGCAGATGACCGAGCGGATGGACCTGCTGAGCTTCGTCACCGCGCCGATCATGCGCTACCACCCGGCCGTCGTGGCGCAGAAGGCCGCGACGATCGGGTTGCTCTCCGACGACCGGTTCACGCTCGGCGTGGGTGCCGGGGAGAACCTCAACGAGCACGTCATCGGCCAGGGCTGGCCCCCGGTCAACGTGCGCCACGAGATGCTCACCGAGGCGCTGCGGATCATCTCCTCGCTGTTCGACGGCGGCCACGTGAACTTCACCGGCGAGCACTACCGGGTCGACTCGGCGAAGCTGTGGGACCTGCCCGAGCAGCGGGTGCCGGTGGCCACCGCCGTGTCCGGCGACCAGTCGGTGCAGCGCTTCGCGCCGTTGTCCGACGCGATGATCGCCGTCCAGCCCGAACCCTCGCTCTGCCGGGGTTGGGACTCCGCGACCGGCGGTGACCAGCGCAAGTACGGCCAGCAGCCGATCTGCTGGGACCCGTCGGCCGACGCCGCCGCCCGGCGCGCCTGGGAGCAGCTGCGCTGGTTCGCGGGTGGTTGGAAGGTCAACGCCGAGCTGCCCGGGCCCGCCGGCTTCGCCGCCGCCACCCAGCACGTGCGGATCGACGACGTCACCGCGGGCATCCCGTGCGGCCCCGACGTCGATCCGATCGTCAAGACCGTGCAGTCGCACTGGCAGGCGGGTTTCACCGACATCGCCCTGGTCCAGGTCGGCGTGGACGCCGATCCCGCCGGCTTCTTCGGCTTCGCGCGGGAGAAGCTGCTGCCCGCTCTGCGCGCGGCGGCGAGCTGAACCGAGTTCGAGCGAATTCCACTGCCTCCACGGGGTTTCACGCCCCTCCACGATGTCAATCCGATGGATGCGAGCGGAATGCCCGTGATGAGGAGGAAACGATGACCGGCGAACCCGACAGCCCGGTGAAGGACAAGAACTACAACCTGATCACCGTGTTGCAGCTGTCCTTGCACCACGCGTGGATGCTGGACCAGTACGTCAAGGACGCCGAGTCGCAGGGCGACGAAGAACTCGCCAAGTGGCTGCACCGCATTCAGGACAACAACCTGAAGGCCGGTGAGCAGGGCAAGCAGATGCTGCTGAAGCGACTGCAGTACGAGAACGGCTGAAAGGAATCCCAGCGATGACCCGTGCCCGCATCCGTCACGTGACCAAGCGAATGCGCGACGAGGTCGCGCAGCACAACCCGATGAAGCCGAAGAACGAGGCTTCCGCCACCGACGACGCACAGCAGCGACGTCGCTTGGGCCGGGCGAACTCGCTGCTCAACACGGGTCCGCGGGTTCCTCCGCAGTGGGGTCCGCGCAAGAACCGGTGATCGTGGCGCCCCGGGAGACCGGGGCGCCACTTCGTCGTGCCGGGTCAGCGACGGCGCGGGAGGAACTCCTGGGCCTTGGACTTCACGCCCTCGGTGACCACCGACCACGCGTCGGGGTCGCCCTTGAGCATGGCCTCGGCCATCGACTCGACCTGGCTCCAGTCCGCCTGCGGCGGGATCGGTGGCACGGCCGGGTCGGTGACGAAGTCGATCAGGCAGGGCCGGTCGCTGCTCAGCGCTTCGGCCCACGCGTCGGCGACGCTGCCCGGATCGGCGACCCGGATGCCCCGGAAACCCGCGCTGCGCGCGAACTCCGCGTAGTCGAACTCCGGGAGCCGTTGCGAGGGAAGGAACTGCGGAGCGCCGTTGAGCGCCCGCATCTCCCAGGTGACCTGGTTGAGGTCGCCGTTGTTGAGCACCCCCACGACCACCCGCGGGTCCTGCCACTCGCGCCAGCACTGCCCGATGGTGATGAGCTCGTTGATGCCGTTCATCTGCATCGCCCCGTCCCCGACCAGCGCGATCACCGGCCGGTCCGGGTGGGCGAACTTCGCGCCGGTGGCGTAGGGGGCTCCCGGCCCCATGGTCGCCAGCGTCCCGCTCAGCGAGCAGCGCATGCGGCCGCGCACGCGCAGGTGCCGGGCGTACCAGTTGGCCGCCGAACCGGAGTCGGCGGTGATGATGGCGTCCTCGGGCAACTGCGGTGACAGCTCGTGGAACACGCGTTCCGGGTTGAGCGGGTCGGCGTCGACGCCGGCGCGGCGCTCCATCACCTCCCACCAGTCCCGGACACCGGATTCGACCTTCTCCCGCCAGGCGCGGTCCTGCTTGCGGCGCAGGCGCGGCAGCAGGGCCGACAGCGTCGCCTTCGCATCGCCGAGCAGGTTCACCTCGAACGGGTACCGCATGCCGATCATGGTCGGATCGATGTCGATCTGCACCGCGCGGGCCTGCTCGTACTCGGGCAGGAACTGGCTGTAGGGGAAGCTCGCGCCGATCATCAGCAGGGTGTCGCAGTCGCGCATCAGCTCCCAGGACGGCCGCGTCCCCAGCAGTCCCGCCGCACCGGTGACCCACGGCAGGTCGTCCGGCAGCACGTCCTTGCCCAGCAACGCCTTCGACACACCGGCTCCGAGCACGTCGGCGACGGCGGTGACCTCGCCCGCAGCCTTCCGGGCGCCCTGGCCGACCATGATGGCCACGCGTTCGCCGGCGTTGAGCACCTCGGCGGCGCGCTCCAGGTCCGCCTCCGCGGGCGTGGTGACCGCCTCGGAGATCCCGACGCTGGAGGGCACCATCTTGAACGCGTGCGTCGGCGGCGAGTAGGTCATCTCCTGCACGTCGTTCGGGATGATCAGGGCCGTGACGGTCCGGCGCGCGAACGAGGTGCGCATGGCGCGGTCCAGCGCGTTGGGCAGCTGCTGCGGGGTGGAGACGAACTGCACGTACTCGGCGACGTCCTTGTACAGCGAGGAGAGGTCGACCTCCTGCTGGTAGGCCCCGCCGAGGGAGGTGCTGGCCTGCTGCCCGACGACGGCCACCACGGGCACGTGGTCGAGCTTGGCGTCGTAGAGGCCGTTGAGCAGGTGGATGGCGCCGGGTCCGCCGGTCGCCGCGCAGACCCCCACCTCCCCGGAGAACTTCGCGTAGCCCACGGCTTCGAACGCGGCGAGCTCCTCGTGCCGGGCCTGGATGAACCGCGGGTCGTCGTCGGCCCGCTCCCAGGCGGCGAGGATCCCGTTGATGCCGTCGCCGGGGTAGGCGAAGACGTGCTCCACGCCCCAGGTCCGCAGTCGTCGCAGCAGGTAGTCGGCCACCGTGTCGGCCATGCCGCACCCTCCGATCGTCCGTGTTGGCGTCGTCCCCACCCACCTACCCGGATGTCCGCGCGCTCAACCGGGGATTGATCGATCTCCTCGGGCGCGGTCAGCCGGGGTGGGTCTCGCCGCCGACCGGTGCCAGCACCTCGCCGGTGTAGTAGCTGGACAGGCGGTCGGAGGCGAAGAAGACGTAGGACGGCGCGATCTCGTCGGGATGCCCCATGCGCCCCATGGGCGTCTGCTCGCCGAAGCCCCCCACCTTGTCCTCCGGCAGCGTCGCCGGGATCAGCGGTGTCCACACCGGACCGGGCGCCACGCAGTTGACGCGGACACCGGAACCGGCCAGGGACTGGGCGATCGACTGCGTCAGCACGTGCACCGCGCCCTTGCTGGCCGAGTAGTCCATCAGGTCCTTGTTGCCGCGCAACCCGTTCACCGACCCGGTGTTGATGATCGCCCCGCCCTCGGGCAGGTGCCGCAGCGCCGCCTTGCACAACCAGAACACCGCGAAGACGTTGACCTCGAAGGTCCGCTTGAACTGCTCGGTGCTGATCGACCGCAGGTCGTCCTGCGCCGCCTGCGTCCCGGCGTGGTTGACCAGCACGTCCAGGCCGCCGAGCCGTTCGGCGGCGTCGTCGACCAGGCGCGTGCAGAAGCTCTCCTCGGCGACGTCGCCGCGGAACAGGTGGCATGCGCGACCTTGCTCGCGCACCAGCTCGGCGGTGCGCTCGGCGTCGGCGTCCTCCGAGGTGTCGAAGTAGGCGAGCGCGACGTCGGCGCCTTCCTTGGCGAAGGCCACCGACACGGCTCGCCCGATCCCGGAGTCCCCGCCGACCACCAGCGCCCGCTTGCCCGCGAGGTGCCCGGAACCGACGTAGTCGCGCATCTCGTCGCGCGGGCGCGGTCGCATCGGCTCGGTGGTGCCGGGCGGGGTCTGCTGCTGGGCCGGCGCGCTGGGTGGCTGTTCCATGACGTCCTCCACGTCGGGTGTCCTCGGCGCCCAGGCGAATACCCGGGGTGCCCCCGGGTTCAACCACGGGCTCCCCGGGGTACGCGGAGGGGTGTGATTGAACGGTCGAAGAACGTGTTCCTGCTAGGACTCGACGAGCGCAACCTCGCCCTGATGCACGAGCTCGAGCACCTGGCGCCGTACCGGTTCCACACGCTGCTCGACAAGGAGCAGCTGATGTTCGGCGACATCGGATTGGAGGAGCTGCTGGAGAAGGCGCAGCAGCGCCTCGACGACTTCCCGGACCCGATCGACGCGATCGTGGGCTACTGGGACTTCCCGGTGAGCTCGATGGTCCCGATCCTGGCCACCGACAACGGCCTGCCGGGGCCGAGCCTGGAATCGGTCGTCAAGTGCGAGCACAAGTACTGGAGCCGCCTGGTGCAGCGCGAGGTCACCGACGCGCACCCCGGCTTCGCCATCGTCGACCTCGTCGAGCCGGAGACGCCGCCGGGGCTCCAGTTCCCGATGTGGCTCAAGCCGGTCAAGTCCTTCTCCTCCGATCTGGCGTTCAAGGTCGACGACGAGGCGCAGCTGCGCTCGGCGGCGGTCGAGATCCGGGAAGGCATCGGCCGCATCGGCCGTGCCTTCGACTTCCTGCTCTCCAAGCTGGAACTACCACCGGCGATCGAGGAGGCCGGGGGCATGGCCTGCCTGGCCGAAGAAGCCGTGCGCGGCGAGCAGCTCACCGCCGAGGGCTACGTCCACGACGGCCGCGCGCACGTCCACGGCATCATCGACTCGCTGTGCTACCCGGACTCCTCCAGCTTCCTGCGCTACCAGTACCCCTCGCAGGCGCCGGAGGAGGTGCAGCACCGGATCACCGAGATCAGCCGGGACGTCATCGAGCACATCGGGCTGAACGACTCCACGTTCAACATCGAGTTCTTCTGGGACCCAGAAACCGACGTGGTGAACGTCCTGGAGGTCAACCCGCGCCTGTCCCAATCGCACGCACCGCTGTTCGAGCTCGTCGACGGCATGCCCAACCACCAGGCGATGGTGCAGCTGGCGGTCGGCGAGGAGCCGACCATGCCCAGCCGCGAAGGCCCGCACCGCATCGCCGCCAAGTGGTTCCATCGCGTCTTCGACGACGCCGTGGTCAACTCCACCCCGTCGGAGGACGACCTCGCGCGGCTGGCCGAGGAGCTCCCCGGAGCCACTGTGGACATCATCGCCGAGCAGGGATCGCGGCTCTCGGAACTGCCGGCGCAGGACAGCTACAGCTACGAGCTCTTCGCCGTCTACCTGGGAGCGGCCGACGAGGACGAGCTGCGGGCCAAGTTCGACCGCTGCGTGCAGCTCCTCCCCTTCGACCTCAGCTGAGGCGCGACCCTAGGGCTCCAGGAGGATCTTGATCGCCCCGTCGACCTTGCGCTGGAAGATGTCGTAGGCGTTCGGGGCCTCGTCCAGCGGCAGGTGGTGGGTGGTCAGGTCGCGCACGCCGAGCGGGTCGGACTCGTGGCCGACCAGCGGCAGCAGGTCCGGGATCCACCGCTTCACGTGGGCCTGCCCCATCGCGATCCGGACGCCCTTGTCGAACAGGGTGAGCATCGGCATCGGGTCGGCCATGCCGCCGTAGACGCCGCTGAGCGAGATCGTGCCCGCCCGGCGGACGCTGTCGATGCACTCGTACAGCGCGGAGAGCCGATCGATCCCGGCCTTGGACATCAGCGGCTCGGCGACGGCGTCGGGCAGCACCCCGGCGATCTTCTGCCCCAGCTCGGCGACGGGTGAGCCGTGCGCCTCCATGCCGACGGCGTCGATCACCGAGTCCGCCCCGCGACCGTCGGTCAGCTCGCGCACGGCATCGGCGACGTCGTCCCGCTGCGCGGCGTCGATGGTGCGAACTCCGTGCCGCTCGGCCATGTTCAGCCGTTCCGGCACCCGGTCGACGCCGATGGCGCGGAATCCGTGGTGCAGGGCGATCCGGGCCGCCATCTGCCCGATGGGGCCGAGCCCGAACACCGCCACCGTGCCGCCCTTGGGCACGTCGGCGTACTCGACGGCCTGCCACGCGGTGGGCAGCACGTCGGAGAGGTAGACGAACTGCTCGTCCGGTGGTCCTTCCGGCACCTTGATGGGACCGAACTGGGCTTGGGGAACCCGCAGGTACTCGGCCTGGGCGCCGGGAACGCTGCCGTAGAGCTTGGTGTAGCCGAACAGCGCGGCGCCGCTGCCGTGCTCGCGCACCTGCGTGGTCTCGCACTGGGCGAACAGGCGTCGCTCGCACATCCAGCAGTGGCCGCAGGCGATGTTGAACGGCACCACGACCCGGTCCCCCGGCGCGATGTCGGCCACCGCGGACCCGGTCTCCTCCACCACGCCCATGGGTTCGTGGCCGAGGATGTCACCGGGGTCGAGGAACGGGGCCAGCACCTCGTAGAGGTGCAGATCGGAGCCGCAGATCCCGCTGCTGGTGACGCGGATGATCGCGTCCGTGTCGGCCTCCAGCTTCGGATCGGGCACGTTCTCGACGCGCACGTCGCGCGGTCCTCGCCATGTCAACGCCTTCACCTGGCACCTCCTCGGTAGCTCACCACCACGTTCTTTCCGGTGGCGGCACCGGGCAAACCCCGCACCTCGGCGACGCGTTTGTGCCGCGGCCTGCGGGGAACCCGTGGTGGGGAGACCGTCCGGACCGATGGCAGGAGTCCTCATGGCAGCGTCCGCGAGTTCCCGACGAGTCGCGATCGTCGGCGCCACCGGCAACATCGGCACCAGCGTGGTCGACGCGCTGCGCGGCGACTCCCAGGTGGAGGCGATCACCGCGCTGTCCCGGCGACAGCCGCCCGAGCAGGGCCAGGGGGTCCGGTGGGAGCGCACCGACGTCCGGGAGGACGACCTGGTCGGCCGGTTCGCCTCGGTGGACACGGTGGTTCACCTGGGCTGGCTGTTCCAGCCGACCCACGACCCGGTGACGACCTGGCGCACCAACGTGCTCGGCAGCATCCGGGTGTTCGAAGCCGCTGCCGCCGCCGGGGTGCGCCACCTCGTCTACGCCTCGTCCGTGGCCGCCTACTCCCCCGGGCCCGCCGGGCGCTCGGTCAGCGAGACGTGGCCGACGCACGGGTGGCCGGCCGCGGCCTACAGCCGGGAGAAGGCCTACCTGGAGCGGTTCCTCGACGCCTTCGAACGGCAGCACCCGGACATCCGGGTGGTCCGGATGCGCACCGCGTTCTGCTTCAAGCCCGAATCCGCCGAGCAGCAGCGACGTCTGTTCATCGGACCGTTCCTGCCCAACAGCCTCGCCCGGCCCGAACTCCTCCCGGTGCTGCCGCTGCCGACCGGGCTGCGCTTCCAGGCGGTGCACAGCGACGACGTCGGCGAGGCCTACCGGCTCGCGATCCTCTCCGACAGCCGGGGCGCGTTCAACGTCGCGGCGGATCCGGTGGTGGACTTCAGCGCGCTGGCGGATCTGCTGCAGGCCCGCACCGCAGCGGTTCCGGCACCGCTGGTGCGCGCGGTTCTGGCGACGGCCTGGAACCTCCACCTCGTGCCCGCGTCACCGGACCTGTTCGACGCGTTCCTGCGGTTGCCGATGATGGACATCGGGCGTGCCCGCGAGGAGCTCGGCTGGAGACCGCGGCGCAGTTCCACCGATGCGGTCGCCGACTTCCTGCGCGGTTTGCGTTCCGCCACCGGCGATTCCAGCCCTCCGCTCCGTTCCCCTCTCCCGGGCGGCAGGCTCGAGGAACTCCGCACGGGCGTCGGCCAACGCCCTTGAGCGCTGGTCGGTCCCCCGCCGTGCGGGGAGTCGAACCGGGGAACCCGCGTGCGCATCGCGAAGCTTCAGGTGTGGATCGAACGTGATGTCGCCTCTGCTGGTGCGCCGTCGTGCGAGCGGCGAGGCGACGCTAGGTGAAGTTGCGAAAGTTCCTTCCTGCGACCAGTTTGCCCCGAGGTTCACCGAGTAGTCAAAAATGTCTACGTTAGCCCGGATCTTCTCGTTGCGGGAGAGCATGTCTCGGGTCCAGGAACGCCGAGCGCGTTCATGCAAGCAGGCCAACCCGCACCCGCTCCTCGCCCGGCCCCCGAAGGCGTGCACTGATCATCAACGCCGAACGTGAGCCGCTGGCCCTGTCCAGAGCACCGGACGATCACGGCGGTGCTCCGTGTCGCGGGATCGTCCAGACGCGTGGTGGTCACCCAGCGTCCCGGATTTCAGTGGAAATCCGAGTTCCGATTTCCACTGAAATCGGGAAACCCGGCTGGAGATGAGACGGGGGCTGTTCTCCGGGTCTCCCCCGCCGGGCGGTCCTAGCCGGTGCCGCGCCAGTGCAGGGCTTCGAGTGCCGCCGCCACCGCGAGGGCGTTCTCGGCGAGCGGGCGCGGCAGCAGCTCGTCGGCCCTGGCGAGCCGGCGCAGCACGGTGTTGCGGTGGGTGTAGAGGCGTTCGGCGGTGCGCGTGGTGCTGCCCAGCTCGCGCACGTAGGTCAGCACCGCTGTGCGCGTCTCGGCGTCGGCGTGCCGCAGATCGCCCAGGGTGTCGGTCAGGAACTCGTCGGTCTGGGTGGGCTCGCTGGTCAGCAACGACACCAGCTGCACGTCCTGGTAGCGGGCCACCTGCTGCGGTGAGGTGAGCCGGGCGACCATGCGCTGCGTGGTGGCGGCGTCGAGGTGGCTGCGGCGGAAGCCCTCGACGCCCGTGCCGGGACGACCCACCGCGACCCTCACGTCGGGGTGGTCGGCCAGGAGCGCTGCCAGTTCATCCACGGGTGGCGCGGTGGCCACGGGCAGCCAGACCCACAGGGCCGCGGCGCTGGCGATGACGGTGAGCCGGTGGTCGGCACCGGCCGCGCGGGTCACCGCCTCCGCGGCGGCCTCGATCTGCTCGGACCCTTCCGCGCCGCTCCAGAGGATGGCGGCGGTGTGCGGTCCGGAGAGCCGGTAGCCGAGCCTGCTCTCGGCCCGCGCCTGCCCGATCGGCGCGCCTTCCAGCAGCAGCGTCACCGCCGCGCGGCGCTCCGCGTGCGCGCCCCGGGTGAGCTCGTCGCGCTCGTGCTGCATGCGCTCGCTGACGGCGGCGACGGTGTCGTCGATGAAGGTGCCGATCGACACGGCGGAGACGTCGAGCAGCTCGCGCAGCTCGTCGGGGTCGTCGGTGAGGCCGAAGACGATCTCGATCCAGCGCCGCCACGCGACGTTCTGCGCGGTTCGGTAGGAGTCCAGCGCGGTCTCGTCCAAACCCCGTCGCACCAGGTCGCGGGACGCTTCGAGCAGTTCGGAGCTGGTGTTGGCCGGAACCCTGCGCCCGGGGTTCTGGACGTTGGCGGCCGCCCAGTGCAGCAGGTTCGCGAGGTTGGCGCGGCGGGTCGCGGCGGCCAGCGCGGGGTCCTCGGCGACCAGCCGGACCCGCGCACCGCCGAGGGCGGCGGCGTGCAGCTCCTCGACCCACTCGGCGTGCGGGTTCAGCGCGATCTCGGCACCCCGCCGGAACAGCTCCCGCACGCGCGGGGACACCCTCGGCCACCCGGACGCAGCATTCGGCACCATCTCCGCATGATCCTGGTGCATGTCGCTGTGGCGCAAGTCCGCGGGCGCCGGGCATGCTCCCGGGGAGAGCAGTCGGTCCGCGCGGGGAGCAAGCACGATGACCACCACCGAAACACCGGTCGAGCACCTGGACGTCCTGATCGTGGGGGCCGGGATCTCCGGCATCGGCGCAGGTCGCTACCTCAAGACCTCGCACCCGGCGAAGTCCTTCGCGATCCTGGAGGCGCGCGGCGCCTCCGGCGGGACGTGGGACCTGTTCCGCTACCCCGGCATCCGCTCGGACTCCGACCTGCACACCTTCGGCTACGAGTTCAAGCCGTGGCGGGACGAGGAGTCGATCGCCTCGGCACCGCGCATCCTCAACTACCTGCGCGAGACCATCACCGAGAACGACCTCGAAGCGCACATCCGCTTCCACCACAAGGTGGTGGGCGCCGAGTGGTCCTCGGCGCAGGCGCGCTGGCTCGTCGACGTGGAGAACCCCGAGACCGGCGCTCACCACCAGCTCAGCGCGCGCTGGGTGTTCAGCGCGGGCGGCTACTACCGCTACGACGAGGGGTTCACCCCGCACTTCGAGGGCCGGGAGCGCTTCTCCGGCCCGATCGTCCACCCGCAGCACTGGCCGGAGGACCTGGACTACTCCGGCAAGAAGGTGCTCGTGATCGGCAGCGGCGCGACGGCGGTCACGCTCGTCCCGGCGATGGCGGACACGGCCTCGCACGTGACGATGCTGCAGCGCACGCCGACCTACATCATGCCGGTGCCCAAGAAGGACGCCGTCGCCAACATCGCGGGGCGGTTCTTCGGTCCCGAACGCGGTTACGCGATCGCGCGGCGCAAGAACATCCTGCAGCAGCGCCTGATCTGGAGCTTCTGCCAGCGCTTCCCGAAGACCGCGCGCAAGCTGATTCGCTACGTCAACAGCAAGGCGCTGCCCGAGGGCTTCCCGGTCGACACCCACTTCAACCCGCCCTACGACCCGTGGGACCAGCGGCTGTGCGCGGTGCCCGACGGCGACCTGTTCAAGGTGATCCGGCGGGGTCAGGCCTCGGTGGTCACCGACCGGATCGAGACGTTCACCGAGCGGGGCGTGAAGCTGGTGTCCGGCGCGGAGCTGGAGGCGGACGTCATCATCACCGCCACCGGCCTGAACCTGCAGCCCTTCGGCGGAGTGCCGCTGGTGGTCGACGGCGAACCGGTGCACCTGCCGGACACGATCGCCTACAAGGGCATGATGCTCTCCGGCGTGCCGAACCTGGCGTTCGCGATCGGCTACACGAACTCGTCGTGGACGCTGAAGATCGGGTTGCTGTGCGAGCACTTCTGCCGCCTGCTGACCCACATGGACGCCTACGGG
The DNA here is from genome assembly GCF_004348435.1 of Saccharopolyspora terrae. Lineage (NCBI taxonomy): Bacteria > Bacillati > Actinomycetota > Actinomycetes > Pseudonocardiales > Pseudonocardiaceae > Saccharopolyspora > Saccharopolyspora terrae. The sequence continues at coordinate 137,142 of NZ_SMKS01000007.1, forward strand.
CTCGACATCTGCCGGCCGGTTCCCAGCGACCCGGCGATGCCCAAGCGGCCGTTCCTGGACTTCGGCGCCGGCTACATCCAGCGCTCGGTCGACCAGCTGCCCAAGCAGGGCGACCGAATGCCGTGGCTGACCTCGCTGAGCTACCACTCCGACGTCAAGCTGCTGCGCTCGGACAGCGTCACCGACCCCGAGCTGCGGTTCTCCCGCGCCGAGGCCCGCGCGGAGGTGACCCGGTGAGCGAGGACCTCTTCGTCGACCTGCCCGCGGGACCCCGGATCTGCTACCGCGTCGACGGCCCGGCCGACGGGACCTCGCTGGTGCTCATCGCCGGGCTGGGCCGACCTCGTGGCCGCAGCGGCCGGTCGACGGGTTCACCGAGCGCGGTTTCCGCGTGGTGCGCCTGGACAACCGCGACGCCGGCCGCTCGTCGCGGATCGGCACGCCACCGCCGGGCAGGCTGCGCCAGCTGTTCGCCCGGCCCAGGCCGGACGCCTACGACCTCGGTGACATGGCCGCCGACACCGTCGGTCTGCTCGACCACTTGGGGCTCAAGCGCGTGCAGCTGCTGGGGATGTCGATGGGCGGGATGATCGCCCAGACCGTCGCCGCCCGGCACCCCGACCGGGTCGAGTCGCTGACTTCGATCTTCTCCACCACGGGTGCGCGCTCGGTCGGCCAGCCGGCGCGGTCGACGCTGGTGCGCATGGCCAAGGGCCCGACGCACACCGTCGAGGAGTCGGTGGAGCGGCACCTGTGGATGTTGCGGCACATCGGTTCCGCGTCGTTCCCGCCGGACGACGACCTCGAACGCGCGTGGGCCGCCGGGCTGTGGGAACGCGGTGGCGGCGCCCGGGCCAAGGAGGGCAGGCCGCGCCAGATCAGCGCGATCCACGCCAGCGGCGACCGCACGGCGGAGCTGCGCCGGATCACCGCGCCGACGCTGGTGATCCACGGCGACACCGACCGCATGGTGCACGTCAGCGGCGGTCGCGCTACGGCCGCGGCCATCCCCGGCGCCCGCTACGTCGAGATCGACGGCATGGGCCACCACATCGCGCCCGGCCTGATCGACCGGCTGGTGGCGATGACCACCGAGCACATCACCACCGCAGCAGAGGAGTCGGCCCGATGAGCGAGGTTCGCGGCAAGGTCGCCGTGGTCACCGGTGCGGGGTCGGGCATCGGGCGAGAGGTCGCGTTCGAGCTGGCCCGCCGCGGCAGTCCTACGCGGCGTCGGTGGCCGCGGACTTCGGCGTCGTGCACCAGGTCTACAACAACCCCGGGATCGCCGCCGGCGGCTCGGTGGCCGACAACGACTGGGAGACCTACGAGCGCGTGCTCGGGGTCAACCTGTTCGGCGTGATCCACGGCAGCAAGGCCTTCCTGCCCCACCTCATCGCCTCCGGCGACGGTCACGTGGTCAACGTGTCCAGCCTCAACGGCATCATGGGCCAACCGCGCAGCACCGCCTACTGCGCCAGCAAGTTCGGGGTGCGCGGGTTCACCGAGAGCCTGCGCGCCGAGATGCGCCTGGACGGCCACCCGGTGCAGGTCACCGTGGTGCATCCCGGAGGGGTGCGCACCAACATCGCCTCCGCCGGTCTGGAGGACGCGCGCAAGCGCGGTGAGGTGACCCCCGAGGACGAGGCGCGCGTGCGCACCTACAACGAGAAGCTGCTGAAGATGCCGCCGCAGCAGGCGGCCCGCATCATCGTCGACGGCGTCGAGGCGGACAAGCAGCGGGTCCTGGTCGGCAACGACGCGAAACTGGTGGACCTGCTGGTCAGACTGCTGCCGCGACGCTACCCGGCGCTGGTGGCGCAGTACGAGCGCCGGCGGTTCTCCCGGGGTTGAGCGCGCGGCGGATCTCGGCGTGGTCGAGGTCGGCCCAGCCGAGCCGTTCGAGGGTCCTCCCGCTGCGGCGGAAGGACTTTCCGGACAGCGTGGACATCACGTTGATGATGGAACCGACCATCGGCGTGGCCACTCCCGCCTTGTCGGCGAGGGCTTCCAGCGGCACCAGGGTCGAGGCGATGTCCTCGTGCAGGAACCGGTGGTCCAGAGACCCGGGCGCGAGGATGGTCTTGTAGGGCGCTGCGCTGCGCATCGCGTCCAGCAGGCTCGTGGTGGTGCAGCCGTAGTAGCGGTCGAGGACTTCGGGCATGGGCATCAGGGCGGCGCCGTAGGCGGTGGCGACCTCGCGGAACTCCCGCTCGACCTCGCGCAGCAGCGCCACGGTCCGGTCGGAGACGCCGTCGAGGTAGAACAGCAGTTCCTCGCCGCGGTCGATGGTGCCGAGGTTGGCCAGCGCGATCGGCGCGTGGGCGACCGCGCCGAAGTCGGTAAGTCCTCTGTGGACGAGGTTGGTGGCGGTCTCCAGCCAGGGGAACCACTCCCGGACGACCGGCGCGCTGCGCTCGACCGCACCGGGCGTGGCGCCGGAGACGAGGTTCCACCGCTTCGTGCCGAGGACCCGCACTCCGTCGTCGCCGTCGGGACGGGCGGCGAACAGGGCGTCGGTCTCCACCACGTCCACCTCCGGAGCTCCGGCACCGCTCAGCGCAGCGGCGAATTCCGCGCTGCCGCAGAGCTTCCCGGAGAACAGCACGATCACGTGGTCCGCGGTGAGGTGCGGCGCCAGCGACGCGGCGATCTCCGGGTAGGCGGTGGTGATCGCGGCGATCACCACCGCTCGGCAGCGCTGCGCCAGCTCCGCCGGGTCGGCGGTGACCTGCGCGACCGGGAAGGTGCCCGCCAGCTCACCGGTCGCCCGAATCTCACCTCCGTCCCGGATGCCCGTCACCCGCTGCGGGTTTCGGGTGCACAGCCGCACCCGGTGCCCCGTCGAGGACAGGTGGGCGACCACGGCCAGCCCTTCGCCACCGGCCCCGATCACACCGATCTCGTCCACCGCACCACTGCTCCTCGCGATCGATCCCACGTCCCAGTGGTCGGAGAGATCACCACTGCAGTTCCCACCGCACCTATGACCTGTCGCACATCACAAGGTGCGCTGCAAGAACTCCCGGGTGCGGGCATGGGCCGGGTTGCTCAGAACCTCCACCGGCGGACCGGATTCGACGATCTCGCCACCGTCGAGGAACACCACCGAGTCGGCGGCCTCGCGAGCGAAGCCGATCTCGTGGGTGACCACGACCATCGTCTGCCCGGCCCGCACCAGGTCGTGCATCACCGCCAGGACCTCGCCCACCAGTTCCGGGTCCAACGCGCTGGTCGGCTCGTCGAACAGCAGCAGCTCGGGTTCCATCGCCAGCGCCCGCGCGATGGCGACCCGCTGCTGCTGGCCACCCGAGAGCTGTCGCGGGTAGGCGCCCTCGCGGCCGTCGAGACCGACGCGCCGCAGCGTGTCACGCGCTCGCCGCGCCGCCTCGACCTTCGACAGCCCGAGCACGCCCACCGGTGCCTCGATCAGGTTCTCCAGGACGGTGAGGTGGCCGAAGAGGTTGAAGTTCTGGAACACCATGCCGATCCGGGCGCGTTGCCGGGCGACCGCCCGATCCGGCAGTTCGCGCAGCCGGCCACCCGACTCCCGGTACCCCACCAGCTCGCCGTCGATCTCGATCCGCCCGGAATCGACCTTCTCCAGGTGGTTGACGCAGCGCAGCAGGGTGCTCTTGCCCGAACCGGACGGACCGATCACGCACGACACCTCACCGTGCCGAACGGTCAGGTCCACCCCGCGCAGCACCTCGGCCTGCCCGAAGCTCTTGCGCAGATCACGGATTTCGAGCATCGTTCTTCCCCTTCTCCAGAACTCGCCGCAGCCGCTGAAGCGGGGTCGGCGGCAACTCGCGCTGCGCACCGCGGGCGTAGTGGCGTTCGACGTAAAACTGCGCGGTGGTCAGCAGCGAGGTGATCACGAGGTACCAGACGGTGGCGACCAGCAGCAGCGGGATCACCAGGTAGTTCCGGTTGTAGATCAGCTGCACCGAGTAGAGCAGATCGTGCACCGCGATCACGCTCACGATCGAGGTGCCCTTGAGGGTGCCGATCAGCATGTTCCCCGCGGGCGGGATGATCGAGCGCATCGCCTGCGGCAGCACGATCCGGCGCAGGACGCGCAGCCGGGTCATGCCCAGCGACTGCGCCGCCTCGCTCTGGCCGGCGTCGACGGACAGGATCCCGGCCCGCACGACCTCACCCGCGTAGGCGGCCTCGTGCAGCACCAGCCCGATGACCGCGGTGGTGGTGCCGCCGATCAGGTCGACGGTGTTCACCGAGTACCACGGGCCGATGCTCAGCGACGGGTAGAGAGCACCGATGTTGAACCAGAACAGCAGCTGCACCAGAAGCGGGATCGACCGGAAGATCCAGGTGTAGAGCCAGCTGAGCGCGTTGAGCACGGGATTGCCGGACAGCCGCATCACCGCCAGGACGGTTCCCAGCGCAAATCCCAGGACCATCGTGACGACGGTGAGCCACAGCGTCAGCCACAGCCCGTGGAGCACGGCGGGCAGCGTGAAGTACGCGGCCACGATCGGCCACTGGAAGTTCGGGTTGGTGGCCACCGACCGGACCACCAGCGCCAGCATCACGACGGCGACGGCCGCCGCGCACCACCGTCCGACGTGCCGCGCGGGCACGACCTGAGTCGGCGCAGCGACTCCACCGCGCCCGACCTCGACAACTGAAGAGCGGGTCATGAGGGGACTTTCCTCCTCCGGAGGGAAGCCTCGCCCGACCGCCACCGACGTCAACGGTATCCCGCAGCGACGGCGAGTCAACCGCGTCCCACGGACTGATCGGCGTTGACATCCGCGGTGGCCGGGAACGATTCTCGTCCGGTGTCCCCTCGATCCCGCTTGGTGAAGCGCCACCACATCGACCTGGCCCTGGTGTGGTCGGCGTCGTGTCGCGGTTGATCTCGTCCTCCCTCGCCGGCCGCTGAGCCGGATCTCTCTCCCACTTCCCTCGCCCAGGGCACCGCCACCACCTCGTTCTCGTTGCCCCAGAAGGGAATTCATGATCATGCTCGCGCGCCTGAGAACCGCCGCGACACTGCTCCTCGCGAGTGCTCTGCTGGCCGGGTGCTCGTCCGGACTCGCAACCGACCCCGCTCCGGGTCTCGACGTGAACACCGATGTGGTGTCGGCGATCCCGAAGGACGAGGCGATCGCCGCGCTGCTGCCTCCCGGTGCCCGGCAGGCCGGTTCGCTGACGGTCGGCAGTTCGGTCGGTTCTCCCCCTTCGGCGTTTTACTTGGCCGACAACCGCACCGTCGTCGGCCAGGACGTCGAGATCACCGATGCGGTCGGTCGCGTGCTCGGCATCCGCATCGACCGCCGGGATGCGGCGTTCGAGGCGATCCTGCCCGCGCTGGGCAGCGGCAAGTTCCAGCTCGGAACCGGCAACTTCGGCGTGACCGAGGAGCGCAAGAAGACCATCGACTTCGTGACCTACATCGACGACGGCCAGGGTTTCGCGGTTCGGCAGGACAGCGACCTGGGCGCGGTCACCGACGTGACGCAGCTGTGCGGCCGGAACATCGGAACCGGGGCCGGTACGACGTTCGAGGCCACCCTCAACGCCGCCCGCGATCGCTGCGCCCAGACCGGCCGGCCTCCCTACGAGGTGCAGGTCTTCGCCGAGCAGAGTGCCATGTACTCGGCGTTGCAGCAGGGCAAGGTGGACGTGCTGATGAGCACCATCAACGGCCTCCGCTACGCCACCAGCCAGCAGCCGGGCCTGCGCTTCCTCAACGAGTTCCGCAGGCTCGACGTCGGTTTCGCCCTCCCCAAGGGCTCCCCGTTGGCGCCCGCGCTGCAGGCAGCGGTCAACAAGCTCATCGCCGACGGCACCTACCAGCGAATCCTCCACAAGTGGGGCACGACCGCTTCGGCGATCCCCTCCGCCCAGATCAACCCCACCGAGACCCGCTGACGCAGGGATCCGCGTTTCGCGCGAAATTCGAAGGCCCGTCGGAACCTTCGAATTTCGCGCGAAAGCGCGGGGTGATGCGGAAGGCTCCGCGGTGCGACTCCGCTGGGAGGCGGGGGCCGCAGTCGGTGAAGAGCTTCTCGCGGAAAGGGCCCGGGGCGTACTCGGACTGCGCCAGACCGCGGCGGCGGAGTTCGGGCAGCAAGCCCTCGATCACCTCGTCGTAGCTGCCCGGGATGACGTGGTTGATGACGTTGATGCCGTCGATTGCCGCGTCCTGCCACCGTTCCAGCTCGTCGAACCGGTGCTGCTGGGCGTCCGGTCGCCGCCACTGCCCATCCAGGATGGCGAGGTCGTGGCCATCACGAAAGCGCTCAGCCGGAGTCGTCCCCTGGCGCTCAAGTGCTCGTTCCCATCAGTGCGCGGGTTTCCAACCGAGCCGCGGGCCGAGCCCGGTGGCGATGTCGGTGAGGATCTGGACGTAGTCGTCGTGGTCGAAGGTGAACGGCAGCGCGAACGCCACCTCCTCGACCTCGCGGAAACCGGCGTGGGCGTGGAGCTGCTCGGCGATCTGCTCGGAGGTGCCCAGCAGGTCGCGCGCGAACAAGAGCCGTCCGGGTCCTTGTGGCTCGGCGCTGCGCGGCGTTCGGCGCGCCACGTAGTCGGCGTACTTGGCCCGCTGCCGGGGCGTGGCCGAATCCGTGGGGATGACCACGAGGCCTTGGGAGACGCGCGCCCGCTCACCGTCCGGGTGGTGGGCGCGGAAGGTGCGGATCAGCGACCGCTGGATCTCGGCGAAGTCCTCGGGCTCCTCCGCCTTGACGACGCTGCTGGTCAGCAGGTTCATGCCGTGCTCGCCCGCCCACCGGGCCGAGCCGAGGCTGCCCCCGCCGTACCAGAGCCGCGAGGCGAGACCGGGCGAGTGCGGCTGCACCCGGTCGGAGAACTCCTCGAAGCCCTCCGTCCCGCTCCACCCGGTCACCGGTTCCCCGCGCACGTGCGCGAGCAGCCGCGCCACGCGCTGGTGGCTGAAGTCCTCGTGCTCGGCGCTGTCCGGGTACAACGCCCCCTTGACCTCGTCGTACGCGCGCGGCGGACCGACGCTGATACCCGGGTTGAGGCGACCGCCGGAGAGCACGTCGACGGTGGCGAGGTCTTCGGCCAGCCGCAACGGGTTCTCCCAGCCCAGCGGGGTGACCGCGGTTCCCAGCTGGATGCGCCGCGTGCGCTGCGATGCCGCGGCCAGCACGGCGACGGGCGAGGAGATCCCGAACTGCAGGTGCCGGTGCCGCACCCAGGCGCTGTCGAAGCCGAGCCGCTCGCCCAGTTCGATGATCCGCAGCGTGGTCTCGTGCCCGGCACCGGGATCGACCTCGTCGAACAGACCGATGGTCAGGAATCCGAGGTGGCGCAGGGGCTGGGATTCGGTCGGCACGGCTCCTCCAGGTCAGTTCACGGTTCCCGGCGTCCACCGGTAGATCGGATCGGTGCCGTTGATCGCCCAGTCACCGATGCCGCGTGTCTTGTACAGCACCGGGTTGTGCACGGCGAGGGTGCGAGCATTGCGCCAGTGCCGGTCGAGCGCGAGTTCGCGGCCCACGATGGACGCGCCTCCGACGTCGAACGTCCTGGTGATGGCTGCGAGCACCTGCTCGACGATCACCACGTGCGCCTTCGAGACCGCGATCTCGGCCCGGTCCAGTTCCTCGTCGGTGACGTCTCCGGCCCGCAGCGCCGACAGCGCCCGCTTCAGCGGGGTCACGGCGGCGTGCAAGGTGGCTTCCGCGGCGAAGTTCGTCGCGTGCAGCCCACCCACGAGCTGCTGCACCAGCGGATCGTCCTTGGGCAGTTCCGCGCTGGCGTGGCTGTAGGAGCGGCGGCGCCTGCGCACGAAGTGCGTGGCGTCGGCGGCCGCGTTGCGGGCGATGCCGACGAGACAGCTCAGCAGCACCAGCTGCGCCACCGCCGGACGCAGCGTGCGTCCCGATTCCCCCACCGCTACGTCCGCCGGATCGACTGCGACATCGGTGAACTCGATGGTGCCGCTGCTGGTGGTCAGCTGCCCGAACCCGTCCCAGTCGTCGCGCTGCGCCACCCCGGGCGCGTCGGCGCGGACGAGCACGCGCACGGATTCGCCGCTGTGGCGCTCGGCGGAGACCTGAATCCAGTCGGCGTAGAGGCTGCCGGTCGTGTAGAACTTGGTGCCGTTGAGCAGCAGTCGGCCGTCGCGTTCGGTGATGCGCGTGCTGACCCGCCCGACGGCGGCCGACCCGGTCTCGCTGATCGCGTTGCCCACCAGCGCACCGCTCTCCAGCAGCGCGAGCCAGCGTTCCCGCTGCGGCGAATCCTGCTGGTGCAGCACTGTTTCGTTGAACATGATGTGCGCGCGCAGCAGCTGCGGGAAGTTCGGGTCGGCCTCGCCGAGCTCCACCAGCAGCCGGAACAACTCGTCCAACGTCAGCCCGGCGCCGCCGCGTTCGACCGGTAGCCGCACCGTGGTGATGCCGGCCTCGCGCAACCACCGCACCTCCTCGAAGGGCAGCCTGCGCCGGCGGTCGCGGTCGGCGGCGGTGTCGGCGATGCGCGCGAGCAGCGGGCGAAGGCGGGCCATGATCGCGTCGTGGGACTGCGCGGTGGAAGCGGTCACAGGATGCTCCTGAGCAGGTGCCCGGTTCTTCGCGAACCGGCGAGGTGAGAGTTCCCGGAAGAACGGGGAAGAGACGAGCGCTCAGACCGAACAGGAAGCCGACGTCACGCGGCGCAGGTCGACGTGCAGCCGCACGAACAGCTTCGGTTCATCCACGCGGTTGACGGTGCCAGCCGCTGATCGGAGGTGTCAACGACACTCACCTGGTGGGAAACCGCCGGTGTCCGCGGGGAGTTCTCACTCGCTGGACGACCTTGGCCGGTTCACCCTCGGCCGCTCATACTCTCGGCCATGGTCCAGCTGGTCGCCCGTCGGCACATCGATCTCGCACGCGTGACCGCTGCCTCCTGTCGTCCCTGATCCGCACACCTCGGCGGATTTCGCCTCCGCAGCAACGGAACTCGTACTCAGGGACGGCACACCATGAACAGCGCTCTGCGCGATCCGGCCACCAAGGCCGGTATCGGCGGCTTCGTTGGCACCACCATCGAGTGGTACGACTTCTACCTCTACGGCACGGCGACGGCACTGGTCTTCGACCGGATGTTCTTCCCCGACATCAGCCCCACGGCCGGCACGCTGGCGGCGTTCGCGACGTTCGCCGCCGGTTTCGGCGCCCGGCCCATCGGAGCTCTGGTGGCCGGGCACCTCGGCGACCGGGTGGGTCGCAAGCCGATTCTGGTCAGCTCGCTGCTGCTGATGGGCATCGCCACGCTCGCGATCGGTCTGCTGCCCACCTACGTCCAGGTGGGCCTGGCCGCCCCGGCGCTGCTGGTGACCGTGCGGTTGCTGCAGGGCCTCGCGGCCGGCGCCGAGTGGGGCGGTGCCGCGCTGCTGGCGGTGGAGCACGCCACACCCGGCAAGCGAGGTTTCTACGGCAGCCTGGTGCAGGTCGGCTCGCCGGCCGGAATGCTGCTGGCCTCGGGTGGTTTCGCGACGGTGCGCTGGCTGATCGGCAACGACTCCTTCGACGCCTGGGGCTGGCGGCTGCCGTTCCTGGCCAGCATCGTGCTCATCGCGGTCGGCCTGGTCATCCGCATGAAGCTCGACGACGGCCTGGTGTTCACCGAAGTTCGGGAGCGCGACGAGCTCGCCCGCTGGCCGCTGCTGGAGGTCGCTCGCACCCAGCAGAAGAACCTGTGGCTGACCGCGGGCATGCGGCTGTCGCAGAACGGCGGCTACACGATCTACACGACCTTCGGCCTGACCTACATCGCCCAGCACTTCGGCACGCACAACGACGTGGGCCTCACCGCGATCCTGGTCTCCTCGGCGCTAGGCCTGATCAGCACACCCGCGTGGGCGGTGCTCTCGGACCGAGTCGGTCGCAGGCCGCTGTACCTGTTCGGCGCGATCGGCGGCGGGTTGTTCCTGCCCGCTTACTTCCTCGCGGTCGGCTCCGGGTCTCCGGTGCTGGTGGTGCTGGCGGTCGTGGTGGGCATCAACGTGTTCCAGGACGCCATGTACGGGCCGCAGGCCGCGTGGTTCAGCGAGCTGTTCGGCACCCGCGTGCGCTACAGCGGCGCCTCCATCGGCTACCAGTTCGGTTCGGTGGTCAGCGGTGGTCTGGCTCCGCTCATCGCCGCGAGCCTGCTCATCGCCGGTGGCGGTCAGCCGTGGCTGATCGTGGCGTTCTACGCGGTGCTGTCGGCGATCACCGCCGTCTCGGCGTACCTGGCGGCGGAGACGCACCGGCTGCCGACGTTGTCCGGCCGTCCCATCGCCGTCACCGCCTGATCTGGAGCCGACATGAGACAGCTGCACCTCGGCGTGAACATGTACAACGCCGGAATCCACGCGGCGGCGTGGCGGACCCACGACGACCCGTTCGCCTACCTCGACATCGACTACTACCGCGACCTCGCCCGCACCGCCGAGCGCGGCGCCCTGGACGCGGTGTTCCTCGCCGACATCCCCGGATTGCGGGAGGATCCCCGGGTCCGGCCGACGCTCGGGCTGGAGCCGACCGTGCTGCTGACCGGCATCGCCTCGGCGACCACCCACATCGGCCTGGCGGCCACCGCTTCGACCACCTTCAACGACCCGTACAACCTGGCGCGCAGGTTCTCCTCGCTGGACCACATCAGCCGGGGCCGGGCGGCGTGGAACGCCGTGACCACCTACGATCCCGTGGTGGCCCCGAACTTCGGGCTTCCTGAGCTGCCCGACCACGACGACCGCTACGGCCGCGCCGAGGAGTTCGTCGACGTCGTCAACGCGTTGTGGGATTCCTGGGAGGATTCCGCGCTGGTCGGCGATCGACGTGGGGATCTCGCCGACGCCGACCGGATTCACACCATCGACCACCGGGGCCCGCACTTCTCGGTGCGCGGCCCGCTGCCGCTGCCCCGATCGCCCCAGGGCCGGCCGGTGGTGGTGCAGGCCGGCGGCTCGGAACCGGGCAAGCGATTGGCGGCCCGCACCGCCGACGCGGTGTTCGCCGCCCAGACCACCTTCGCCGACGGCAAGAGGTTCTACGACGAGATGAAGCGCCGGGCCCGCGAGTTCGGCCGAGACCCGTCGACGCTCAAGATCCTGCCGGGGCTGTGCACCGTCATCGCCTCCACCGAGGCCGAGGCGCGGTCCCGCAAGGCGGAACTGGACGAGCTGGGCGGCCAGGAGTGGGCCATCGCGAGACTCGCCGCCAACCTCGGCGTGGCCCCGGAGGAACTCGACCTGGACGCACCGGTGCCGGAACACCTGCTGGCCAACCTCGACGAGAAGCGCGGTTCCCGCGGATTCGCGCGCGCGGTGGCCGGTTACGCCCGTGAAGGCGGTCTCACGGCCCGGGAGCTCGCCCTGCTGGGCGGCGGCGGTCACCGCTACGCCATCGGCACGCCCGAGGACATCGCCGACACCATCGAGCACTGGTTCCGCAACGGAGCGGCAGACGGTTTCAACCTCATGCCGGACGTCCTCCCCTCAGGTCTCGAAACCTTCGTGGACCACGTTGTCCCCGAACTCCGGAGACGAGGAATCTTCCGCCACGACTACAGCGGAAGGACCCTCCGCGAGCACTTCGGCCTCCCACGGCCTCCCAGCCGCCACGAACCCGCCGTCCGAGCTGTCTGACCCGCCGGGGCAATGTCGGCCGTGGGCGGTTCTGGTCCGAACCGTCCACGATCGAAGTCCTCCTTGCCCGGACGGTTCAGCCAGAGCTGCCCGTTGCCGCGGCACTCCACGCCCGGACGCGGGAGGCCGAGCGCGGGTGAAGCGGGGGTGCGGACCAGTGGCCCGCACCCCCGCTTCGCGGTCCGGTCACGTGTACCAGGTGGGTTCGGGAACCTCCCCCAGGAGCGCGTACCGGCCGACCTCGACCCGCTTGTAGGCCACCGGGTCGTGCAGGCTGTGCGTGCGCAGGTTGCGCCAGTAGATGTCCAGGCCCACCGAGTTCGACGACGCGCGAGCGCCGGTCAGCTCGAACACGCGGGTGGCGATCTCCAGGCCCACGTCGATGACACGCTGCTTGGCCGCGGCGATCCGCACCGCGACGTCACCGCGCTGCTGCTCGGTGAGCGCCTCCCGCTCGGCGTGCAGCACCGCCGAGATCTCCTCGCCCGCCTTGTCCACCAGCGCCTCGACCGCCCACAGCTTGGCCTGCAGGTCGCCGTAACCGTCCAGGACGTAGAACTCCTCGCCGGCGGACTCCTTGTTGTCACCGCCGTAGGGCCAGGCGCGGGTGTTGCCCGCGGTGTAGGACAGCCCCGCCTCCAGCGCGGCTTGGGCGATGCCGAGGTAGAAGTTCGCGAACACCAGCTGGATGGTGGGCACGTTGAGGGTGTTGTAGGTCAGCGCCTGGAACTGCTTGTCCACGAACCCGGCCGCCGACGCCCACGGCACGCGGACCCCGTCGATGCGCACGCTGCCGGACTCGGTGAGCCGCTGACCGAGGTTGTCCCAGTCGTCGCCGTAGACGATGGCCTCCTGCTGGGAGGGCACGATCGCGAAGACGTGCGTGTCGGTTCCCTCCAGCACGCCTTCCAGCACGGTCAGGTCGGAGACCTTGCTGCCGGTGGAGAACGACTTGCGCCCCCGGTACACCAGGGTGTCGCCCTCGTCGGTGATGACGAGGTCGTCGTCGCGCGGGTTGACCGCGCCGCCGAAGAAGAACTCGTTGCTGGTGTAGAGCTGCTCGACCTCGGCGATCTGCTCGGGTGTGGCCACCAGACGCGCGGCCCAGGCCCACAGGTAGTGGTAGCCGAGGAGCTGGCCGATGGAGCCGTCGCCCTTGGCGACCTCGCGGATCACCCGGTACGCGGTCTGCCAGGTCTCGCCCGCGCCGCCGTGCTCGCGCGGCCCGAGCAGCGTGACCAGCCCGGATTCCTTGAGCAGCCGCACCTCCTCGTGCGGTGTCTCGTTGGCCCGGTCGCGGCTCAGCGCGGTCTCGGCGAGAACCCCGGCGACCTCGCGGGCGCGGTCCAGCCAGCCCTGCGCGGTGTCGGGCCTGGTGGTGAAGCGGCGTTGTTCGGTGGTGGTCATGACTCTCCTTCTCTCGGTGTTCCCGGGATTTCAGCGAGCGTTTCCCACACCGATCGGGTCACCGGTGCGGTCCAGGTCCGCTTCGAGTTCGCGGACGATCGGCAGGATCTTCTTGCCGAAGTGCTCGACGTCTTCGAGGTAGTGCAGGAATCCGAGCAGCAGGAGGTTCGCGCCGCGCTTCTTGTACTCGACGATGCGGTGCGCTATCTGCTCGGGAGTGCCGATCAGCCCGGTGCGGAACCCGTCGTTGTACTGCACGAGATCGGCGAATTCGGAGTCGGCCCACATGCCCTTGCCGTCCGATGTGGAGTTCCCGGCCTGCTGCACGGACTTGCGGAACCCTTCGACGGCACCGGCGTCGGCCTTGTCGACGATCTCGCGCAGCACGTCGCGGGCCTCGGCCTCGCTGTCGCGGGCGATGACGAAGCCGTTGAGCCCGAAGCGCACGGCGTGGTCGTTGTCGGCCGCGAAGCCCCGGACGTCGGCGACCTGCTCGGAGAAGCCGTCGAAGTCCTTGCCGTTGCTGAAGTACCAGTCCGACACGCGTCCGGCGAGCTTGCGCGCGGCGGTGGAGTTGCCGCCCTGGAAGATCTCCGGGTGCGCCCGGCCGGGCACGTCGAAGGGTTGCGGGCGGAGGCTGAAGTCGTGGATGCGGTAGAAGTCGCCCGAGAACTCGAAGTTCGGCTGCGTCCACAGCCCGCGCAGCACGCGGATGAACTCCTCGGTCCGGCGGTAGCGCTCGTCGTGTTCGAGCCAGGGCTCGCCGAGTCCGGTGAACTCGTCCTTGAACCAGCCGCTGACGATGTTCACCGCGAACCGGCCCTCGGAGATGATGTCGGCGGTGATGCCGAACTTCGCCAGGATCGCCGGGTGCCACAGGCCGGGGTGGGCGGCGACGATGAGCTTGAGCCGTTCGGTGGCGGTGAGCAGGCCGAGGCTGAACGCGGCCGGGTCGTGCTGCTGCGCGGCTCCGTAGCTCGATGCGTAGCGCACCTGGCTCAGGGCGTACTCGAACCCGCTGTTCTCGGCGAGCACGGCGAGCTTCTTGTTGTAGTCGTAGGTGAATTCGGTGCGCTGCTCGATGGTGCTGGTGACCAGGCCGCCGCTGACGTTGGGGACCCAGTAGGCGAACTTCAGCGGTGCGTTCTCGGACATGCGAAGAGCTCCAATGCGGACGTGGATCGGGCATGCGGGATCGACGCGCGTGGATCACGCGCGTTCGGCGGGAAGTCCCGCTCTGAGGCGGGTTTTCAGGAAGGGTGCGTCAGCTGGGCGACGGTGCGCCGGCGCGGGCGAGGTCGCCTTCGGTCAGGTTCCGCGCGTCGAACGCGGTGAGCCCGTGGTCGGCGGCGAAGGCGCGCAGCTCCTCGCCCGTGGCCATGCGGGTCTCGTCGGCGGGGCTGACCAGGTGGGCGAACACCGCGGCCGGCGCGTGCCCGGCCAGGGTGACCAGGCGCAGCGCGGCTCGCGCGAGCCCGGGCTTCGGGGAGTCGGGGTCGACCGCGACGGGGACCAGGTGTCCGGGCCGGGTGAGGTCGGCCGCCACCGCCGCCGGGTCGGCGAGCACGCGCGCGGCCCGGGCGCGGTCGGCGGCGGAGATGCCGGTGCTCACCCCGACGGCGGCGTCCACCGTCACGCACACCGTGACGCCGGATTCGCGACGTGTCCGGGGCGACATGGGCGGCAGAGCCAGTTCATCGCACCGGCTTTCGGGGAGCGCGACGCACAGGAAGCCCGACGAGTGCCGGACGGCGAAGGCGGTGTTGGCGACGCCGGCGCGTCCGGCGGCGAAGACGACTCCCCCTTCGCCACCCGCGTCGTGCACGACGACGGCTTCTCCTGCGGCGACCGCCGTCAGGGCCACGTCCTGCTCTTCGATCAGCATGGGGTCCTCGTCTCAGATCTGGCCGTGGCGGGGCGGGAGGGTGCCGTTGAGGGTGTACCGGCCGATGTGCTGGATCTTCCAGCGCACCGGGTCGTGCAGGGTGTGGGTGCGGGCGTTGCGCCAGTGCCGGTGCAGGTTGGTGGAATCGAGGCTGGACCGCGCTCCGGAGACCTCGAACAGGGCGTTGGTCAGCTCGATCGCGGTGGCGTCGGCGAACGCCTTGGCGGCGGCCACGGCGATGGAGGCGGCTCCGGCGGAGTCCTCGGTCAGGTCGGCTCGCGCGTCGTCGATGGCGGTACCGGCGGAGGCCAGCAGCGCTTCGGCGGCGCGCAGCCGGATGCCCAGTTCGCCGAAGCGCTGGATGGTCAGCGGGTCCTCGGCCGCGGTGTCCACTCCCGCTTCACCCCACGGGCGGCTGCGGGTGCGCACGAACTCCGCGGCGTCGGCCAGGGCTCCCCCGGCGATGCCGACGTCGATCGCCGCGTGCAGCGCCTGGGCCAGGGCGCCGTGCAGCTGCGGGCGCTGGAAGGTCAAGTGGTGCGGCACGATCCGCTCAGCCGGCACCCGGACGTCGTCGAGCTCGACGGTGCCGCTGGCGGTGGTGCGCTGACCCATGCCGGCCCAGTCGTCGATCACGGTGACGCCGTCGGCGTCGCGCGGCACGTAGGCGACCTGGAGGCGGTCGGCGTCGTCCTTGGCCAGCACCGGGATCCAGTGCGCCAGCAGGGCCCCGGTGGAGTAGCCCTTCTTCCCGTTGAGCGCGAAACCGCCTTGTCCGGTGGGCCGCAGCCGAGTCTCGATGTCCTGCACGGTGCGGCTGCCGGTCTCGGACTGCGCGTTGCCGAAGCGCTTGCCCGCCAGCACTTCCGCGAAGAAGAAGCTCTTCTGCTCCGGTGTCGCGCTCTCGCGCAGCACGTTGACGTAGGCGAAGTGGCTCTGCGGGATCTGCGCGATGCTGGGGTCCGCGGCGGCGAGCAGCCGGAACACCTCCAGCAGCGTGCGGGTTCCGACGTCGGCGCCGCCGTGGTCGGCGGGCACGGTGGCGGCCAGCAGGCCGCTGGCGGAGAGCTCGTCGAGCTCGGCGCGCGGGATGCGGCGCTCCCGGTCCCGGTCAGCGGCCTCGACCGCGAACGAGTCGGCCAACCGGCGTGCCTGCACGAGCGCGTCGGCGTCGTCGCGCAGCACGGCGGCCACCGGGAGGGGAGCGGTGGACGTGAATGCCATGGGAGAGCTCCTCGAAGGCAGCGAAAAACGGCGCGCGGCAGCCTTGATCAGACGCGGCTGCGCCGAATGAGAAGAGGGAGAAGAGCGCTGCGGATCAGCGGACGCGACACGCCTGCGCGGCCACGCGAACGAGGTCGACGTGGCGGCGCTTGGTCAGCAGATCCGCGGGGAGCACGCACTCATGCCACCAGGACCCCGTCGGGGTGTCAACAGCAGGATCGGCCGTCTCATCCAGCGGACGCACGCGGTCCGCAAGGCCCGCGTGGGCTCGTTCTCCACCGCCGACCTCGACGCGGGGTTGCGCGAGCGCGGGGTGAACACCCCGTCGCCGGCGGGATCTCGACCAGCTGCGTGGTGCTGTCGACCGGGACCACCGGGTCCGGGTGCCGGACCTGTGCGCCGACCCGGACCCGGTGATCCGCGACTTCTCGACCGGTCGGATCCGCACCGCGCACGGCCGGACGATCACGACCGGGGACTCGACCGATGAGTCAGACCTGCCCGACTCCCCCATCGGCGGCGAGCACCGAGCCGTTGACGTAGCTGGCGGCGTCCGAAGCCAGGAAGACCGCGGCCGCCGCGATCTCCTCGGGCTTGCCGTGGCGGCCCAGCGGGATCGTTCGCTGGGCCTGCTCCCGGGTTTCGGCGTCGACGAGGTCGAGCAGGCCCGGTGTGGGGACCATGCCGGGCGAGACCACGTTGACCCGGAACTCGCGCGCACCGGAGCTGTGCGCCCAGCCGCGCGCCAGGTGGTGCACCGCGGCCTTGGTCGCCGCGTAGATCTCCAGGCCGGGCTGCGGGTGCGTCGCGGCGGTCGATCCGGTGAGGATGATCGACGCGCCCGGCCTCAGCAGCGGCAGCGCCTTCTGGACGGTGAAGACCGTTCCCTTGACGTTGACGCCGAACAGGGCGTCGAACTGGTCCTCGGTGACCTCGCCGAAGGGCGCGTCGATGCCGATGCCGGCGTTGGCGACCACCACGTCGACGTGCCCCGCCCGCTCTCGGACCGCCTCGTAGAGGGCGTCGAGATCCGCGAGCTTCGAGGAGTCGCAGACCACGGCGGTGACGTCCTCGCCGAGCTCGGCGATCGCCTCGTCGAGCGCCTCCTTCCGGCGGCCGGTGATGAACACCGTCGCGCCCGCGTCGCGGAACGCTCGCGCGATCGCGAGCCCGATTCCGCTGCTACCACCGGTGACCACGGCGACCTTGTCCTGCAGGACGGCCATGCCGCCCACCTCCCTGAGTTATGGACCGTTCCGTCCACAACCCTGCCCGTTCTGGACCGACCAGTCAAGAAGCCGTATTCTCGTGCCGTGCCACGACCCCGGGAGTTCGACGAAGCCGGTGTCGTCGCGGCGGTCCGCCAGGAGTTCTGGGACAAGGGCTACGCGGCGACGTCCCTGGACGACCTCATGCGTGCCAGCGGACTCGGCAAGGGCAGCCTCTACGGCGCGTTCGGCGACAAGCGGAGCCTGTTCCTGCGCGTGCTGCGCGACTACGACGAGACCAACGACCGCATGCTCCGCGAGCGCCTGGCCGAGGCGGAGCGGGGCGTGGACTTCGTCCGCGACTTCGTGCGCGGTCCGGGGCGCGACGCGACGGGCGCCCGGCGCGGCTGCCTGCTGGCCAACACCACCGCCGAGCTGGCCATGAGCATGCCCGACGTCGCCGCAGAGGCCCGCCGCAGCTACGAGGCGACCACGCGGGTGCTGACCGACGCGCTCGACCGCGCCCAGCGCGAGGGCGACGTCGACCCCGACGCGGACACCGAGGAACTCGCCCGGGCCGTCCTGGCCGCCCAGCTCGGCATCGTCGCGCTCGGGCGCACCGGCATGGACCTCGACGAGCTCGCCACGGCCGCCGACTGCGCCCTGCGCAGGCTGCTGCCCGCTACTGGCTGAGCAGACCCATCGTCGTGGTGGCCAGGGCGACGACGAGGATCGTCGAGCAGGTGCCCAGCGCGAACGCGCGCGGTCCCGTGCGCAGCAGCGCCTCGACGCGGACCGCCGTGCCCAGCGCGAACAGCGCGGCGGTGAGCAGCAGCGTGGTGACCGGCCGGGACACGTCGACGACGAACTCCGGCAACACCCCGCTGCTGCGCAGCGCCACGGTCGCCAGGAATCCGGCCACGAACATCGGCATGATCGGCGGTCGCGTCGCCGTCGCACGCCGCCGGCTGAGCAGGCTCACGCCGGTCACCAGGGGGGCCAGCAGCACCACGCGGCTGAGCTTGACCACCACCGCCAGCGCCACCGCCGAAGCACCCAGCGGCGAGGCGGCGGCCACGACCTGAGCGACCTCCTGCACGCCCGCCCCGGCGATCCGCCCACCGAGGTCCGCGCCGATACCCGTGGCCGCGAAGGTCACCGGCAGCGCGATCATCGCGACGGTGCCGAACACCGTCACCATCGCCACGCTGGTCGCCACGTCCTCGTCCTCGCGATCCACCACGCCCTCCACCGCCGCCACGGCGGACGCCCCGCAGATCGAGAACCCGGTCGCCACCAGCATCGACAACCCTCGCGAGACTCCCAGCACCCGGCCGAGCCACAGCGTCCCGGCGAAGGTCACCGCCACGGTGATGAGCACGGCCAGCACCGTGCCCGCACCCAGCCCGAGGACCTGCCCGATGCTCAGCTGCAACCCGAGCAGCACCACGCCCGCGCGCAGCGGTGTGCGCGCCACCCACGCGAGTCCCGGCCGCACCCGCTCGGGCAGGCGGGGGAGGTTCCCGACGACCACGCCCAGCGCGACCGCGACGGTCAGCGCGCTGAGGACCGGGACCTGCGAGGACACCAGCATCGACACCGCCACGGCCGCGCCGGTGAGCACGAGTCCCGGAACGAGGTGGGCGTCAGCGCTGGTCAGCATCTTCACA
Organism: Saccharopolyspora terrae; assembly: GCF_004348435.1. NCBI lineage: Bacteria > Bacillati > Actinomycetota > Actinomycetes > Pseudonocardiales > Pseudonocardiaceae > Saccharopolyspora > Saccharopolyspora terrae. The sequence goes on from NZ_SMKS01000007.1 coordinate 156,152, forward strand.
CCGGTCAGGTTCGCCGACCGCGCGGCGACCCGGTAGCCGTCGCCCGAGCAGGTCGTCATAGCCGAGTGGAATGCCCGCTCCCCATCGCAGGTGTCCAGGACCTACCCTTCGGGCATGACCGCGCCCGATTCGGAATCCCTGCGCCTGCTGGTGCTGGTGGGCGAGCTGGGCAGCATCGGGGCGGCGGCCGCCGAGCTGCGCATCAGCCAGCCCTCGGCGAGCAAACGGCTCAACCGGCTGGAACGCCAGCTCGGCCTGGCGCTGCTGGAACGCACCCGCCAGGGCTGCACGCCCACCCCCGCCGGGGAGATGGTGTGCGGCTGGGCGCGCGAGGTCCTCGCGCACGTCGACGGGCTGATGAACGGCGTCCGCGCGCTGCGCGCCCAGCAGGAGTCCAAGCTGCGGGTGGCGGCGAGCATGACCGTCGCCGAATACCTCGTGCCGCGCTGGATCAGCCTGCTGCGCGAAGCCCTGCCCGAGGTCCACCTGGAGCTCGACGTCACCAACTCCGCGGCGGTGGCCGAAGCGGTCCGGCACGGCCAGGCCGATCTCGGCTTCATCGAAACCCCCGACCCGCCCGAGGGCGTCTCGGTTCGCTACGTCGCCCGCGACCGCATGGTCGTCATCGCCCCGCCCGGACACCCCTGGTCGACGCTGCGGCGACCGCTGACCCCCAGCGAACTGGCCGCCACCCCGGTGATCGTGCGCGAACACGGCTCGGGCACGAGGGAAACGCTGCACCGGGCGCTGGCCGACGTCGGCGCGACGCCGGTCGCCCCGCTGCTGGAATTGCGCTCGACCACGGCGGTGCGCAACGCGGTCGTCGCCGGCGCAGGCCCGGCGGTGCTCAGCACGCTCGCGGTGGCCACCGACCTCGCGGAGAAGCGCCTCGTGGAGGTCCCGGTCGCCGACCTGGACCTGCGCCGACCGCTGCACGCGGTCTGGCGCTCAGGGCTTCAGCTCACCGGCCCGGCTGCCGCGCTGCTGGCCACCGCCATGCGCGCTCCCGACTGACGGCGGCAGCGCGCGCGTCGGTGCGGCGGCCTTGAGCAGCATCTCGTCGAACTCGGCCTCCGGATCCGACGCCAGCACGATCGCGCCACCGGCGCCGACCTGCCAGCGGCCGTCGACGAGCACCATCGTGCGAATGACGATGTTGAGGTCGGCCACGCCCGAGCACCCCAGGTAGCCGATCGCGCCGGAGTACACGCCGCGCGCCCGGTCCTCCAGCTCGCCGATGATCTCCATCGTGCGCGGTTTGGGCGCCCCGGTCATCGATCCGCCCGGGAAGCAGGCGCGCACGCAGTCGATCGCGTCGTGCTCGGGGCGCAGCGCACCGCGGATCGTGGAGACCAGCTGGTGCACCGTCTCGTAGGTCTCCACCGCCATCAGCTCGGGCACGTGCACGGTGTCCACCGCGCACACCCGGCCGAGATCGTTGCGCATCAGGTCGACGATCATCAGGTTCTCGGCCCGCGTCTTCGGGTCGGCCGCCAGCTCCCGCCGGATGCGCGCGTCCTCCTCGGGGGTCTCGCCGCGCGGCGCGGTGCCCTTGATCGGCTTGGCCTCCACGACCCGGTCGGGGGTGATCTTGAGGAACCGCTCCGGCGAGGAGCACGCCACCTCGACATCGCCCACGCGCAGGAAAGCGGAGTACGGCGCGGGATTCCGGCGGCGCAGGCGCCGGTAGGTCCGCAACGCCGATTCCGCGGCGGGCAGGTCCGCCGAGTTGGTCAGGCAGATCTCGTAGCTCTCCCCCGCGAGCAGGTGCTGCTTGCACTGGAGCACGTCGCGCACGTACTCGGCGCGGTCGCGGGCCAACGCGGGCTCGATTCCGTCGGCCTCACCGTCATCGGGTTCGTCGAGCCGGACCGGGTCCGACAGCAGCGCGGCGGTGTCGGCGAGCCAGTCGACGGCACCGGATCGGTCCTCGCCCTCGCTCAGCGCCACCAGGTAGGTGCGCTGCTGCTGGTGGTCGACCGCGACGAAGCGATCGGCGAAGGTCCACACCGCGTCCGGGGTCGGCGAGCGGTGCCGGTTGGGCGAGCCGCAGTCGGCCTTGAGCTCGTATCCGAAGTAGCCGACGTACCCACCGGTGAAGTCGAACGGCAGCGGCGGCGCTTCGACCTCGCGGCGTGCCAGCTCCCGCTGCAACCGGTCGAGGACCGGCTCGTCACCGGAGCCGACGCGGTAGACCAGGGTTTCGCTGAGCGGACCGGAATCGTCGCCGAGGAAGGAGAACCGCGACAGGCCCTCCTCGACCCGGGAGCTGTCCAGCCAGAACGCGTTCTCCGACTCCGAGAACAGCTGCGTGAACGCCGATTCGGTGTCGACCGCCCCGTCGAGCTCCACGACGTTGGCGCGGAACCTCCTCCGCGGCAGGGCCCGTCGCGGCGCCCGTCGCGCGGTCCGAGGGGTGCTGCGGGTGGCGAGGTCGCGGAAGTTGGCGAGCAGCCGCTCGCCGTGCTCGGACTCGACGGACTCCGGGTGGAACTGCACGCCCCAGCGCGGCAACCGCCTGTGCCGCAACGCCATCACCACCCCGTCCTCGGCGCGCGCGGTGACCAGCAGCTCCTCGGGAAGGGGCTCGGCCACGCACAGCGAGTGGTAGCGCACGGCGCCGAAGCCGGTGGGGATCCCGGCGAACATCTCGTCGCCGTCGTGCTCGACGCGGGTGATGTGACCGTGCCGCGCGACCGGGGCCGGCACGACGCGCGCGCCCTCGCTCACCGCCAGGCCCTGGTGGCCGAGGCAGACCCCCAGCACCGGCACGGTCGCCCTGGCCAGGACGTCGGCGCAGATGCCGAAGTCGCGCGGACGTTCCGGAGTGCCGGGTCCGGGCGAGAGGACGACGTTGTCGTAGTCGTCCAGGTCGACGGCGGCGTCGTTGGTGACCACGTGCGGCTCGCAGCCGTTGACCCGGGCCAGCAGGTGGAACAGGTTGTAGGTGTAGGAGTCGTGGTTGTCCACGAGCAGCGTGCGCACGACTCCACCCTCCCGTCCGGGGGTTGCGAGGATCAGCTGTCCTCGCCCTTCTTGTCCTCTTCGCCCTTGCGGTCCTCGTTGCCCTTGTTCTCCTCCCGCTTCTCCTTGCCGGGCGGCTCGGGGCGCTCGGTCCGCGCCGGCGGCGGAGGTGGCGTGCTGGTCGAGGAGTTCAGGACGGCGTCCGAGACGATCAGCGGCTGCTGGGCGCCGCGCAGTCCGAGCTGGTGGTGCTCGGTGATGCGCACCCCGTCGGCCATGACGAGTTCGACCCCGACCAGGACGGTGTTGGGCGCGCTGGTCCTCGGCGGCTCGATGACGCGCACGTCGGCCACGCTCGACCAGAAGCCCTCGTAACCCGCGCGGCCCTGCGCCTGCAGCCCGGTGCCCAACCGCGTCCACGCGTTGCCGGGGTGCTCGGGCAGCAGCGCGTAGTAGTCGGAGACGACGCGTTCGAGCTCGGCGGCCGTGGCGGACCGCTCCACCGGCTGCTCCCGCTCGCCCGAGGGCAGCAGGAAGGCCAGCAGGACCAGCACCACCGCGGCGGCACCGGCGGCCGCGTAGATCCAGCGCCGCGAGCGAGCGGGCCGCTGCGCCGGGACCGGAACGTTGTTCAGGCGCGTGCCCTGGCTCGGCGAACCGGCCGGAACCCGGGCCACCGGCTGCGTGATGTCCGGGTCGGTGACCGGCGGGAGCGGCGACGGAGCTCCGGCGACCACGGCCTGCATCGCCTCGCTCGCCTGCGCGGGCGTGGGCCGCTGAGCGGGGTCGACGTGCAGCATCCGGGTCAGCACCGGGGCCAGCACACCGGCCAGCTGCGGCGGGCGGATCTCCCCCGCCGCGACCTCGTGCAGCAGGGCGATCGAGTTGTCGGCGTCCGCGCCGAACGGGGGCACGCCCTCGACGGCGGCGTAGAGCGTCGCGCCCAGCGAGTAGACGTCCGAGGCCGGCGTGGGCGCGTGCCCGCGAGCGACCTCGGGAGACAGGTAGGCGGGCGTGCCCGCGATGATGCCGGTCTGGGTGACCGCGACGTCGTCGACGGCGTGCGAGATGCCGAAATCGGTGATCTTGGCGGTGCCGTCGTCGCTGAGCAGGATGTTGCCCGGCTTCATGTCGCGGTGGGTGATCCCGGCGGCGTGAGCGGCGTCGAGGGCGGCGGCCGTCTGCGCGCCCATGCTCGCCACCGCGCCGGGCGTCATGCGCCCCTTGTCCTCCAGGACCTCGGCGAGGCTGCGGGAGGGCAGGTACTCCATGATCAGCACGGGGAAGCCGTCCTGCTCGATCACGTCGTGCACGGCCACCGCGTTCGGGTGGTGCAGGCGCGCGGCGATGCGGCCCTCGCGCATCGCCCGCTGCCGGGCCTCCTCGACGAGCTCGGGGTTCGACACCGCGCTCGGGTTGAGCTGCTTGACCGCGACGGGGCGTCCCAGCAGCTCGTCGGCGGCCAGCCACACCACGCCCATGCCGCCGCTGCCCAGTCGCCGCTCCAGCCGGTACCGGTCGGCGAGCAGCGCGCCCACCTCTGCCACGCGTAGCCCTTCTGCTCGGGAAAAACCCAGACCAGGCTAACCCGGACGTGTGATCAGCCCTGGACCCCCGGGCACCTCCGCAGCCTCCGAGCTGGGAAAACGGGTACTTCCGGAGCAACACCATCCGGTTCACGGGCCGGTGCGGAGGAAATCCTGACGGCGCGTGACCGATGCGTGACACTGTGGTCCGACCGACCACGGGGAGGAACGTGATGGAGTACCGGACCGTCGGGGCGACCGGCGTTCGCGTGTCGCCGCTGTGCCTGGGCACGATGTCGTTCGGCGCGGACGCCGACGAGCAGACCTCGGCCGAGATGTTCCAGCAGGCGCGCGAGCTCGGCCTCAACTTCTTCGACACCGCCGACGTCTACGCGGGCGGGCGCTCCGAGGAGATCCTCGGCAGGCTCATCGCCGACTGCCGCGACGAGGTCGTGCTCACCTCCAAGGCGTTCTTCCCCACCGGCCCCGACATCAACGCCCAGGGCTCCTCCCGCCGGTACCTGGTGCGCGCGGTGGAGGCCAGCCTGCGGCGCCTGGGCACCGAGTGGATCGACTTCTACTTCGTGCACGCCTTCGACGAGCACACCCCGATCGAGGAGACCCTGCGCGCGCTCGACGACCTGCAGCGGCAGGGCAAGATCCGCTACCCGGCGGTGAGCAACTGGGCGGCCTGGCAGATCGCCAAGGCGCTGGGGGTCTCGGCCAAGGACCGGCTGGCGCGCTTCGAGCTGATCCAGCCGATGTACAACCTCGTCCGCAGGCAGGCCGAAGTGGAAATCATGCCGCTGGCCGAATCCGAGAAGCTCGGCGTGATCACCTACAGCCCGCTCGGCGGCGGTCTGCTCACCGGCAAGTACGGGACCAGCCGCCGTCCCGAGACCGGGCGCCTGGTCGACAACGAGCGCTACGCCCGGCGCTACGGGCAGGAGTCCGACTACGTCACCGCCGAGAAGTTCACCGACTTCTGCGCCCAGCAGGGCGTCGCGCCGGCCACGCTGGCCGTCGCCTGGGCGATGGCGGCCCCGGCGGTCACCGCGCCCATCATCGGCGGCCGCGATCTCGACCAGCTCGCCGATTCGCTGGCCGCGCTCGACATCGACATGACCCCGGACCTCCGCGAGGAGATCTCCCAGCTCTCCCCTCCCCCGCCGCCGGCGACGGACCGCACCGAAACCCGCGACGCCGCTCTCACCTGAGGCCGGAAAGTTCGCCGGGCGCGGGAAGACCGCGACGACGGGGGCGTTATCGTGCTTCTCGTCGTGGCGTTTTCGCTTCGCTCGGAGGGGATGGCCTTGAGCAGCAACGAGATTTCACGTTGGGCCGAACAGCCCAGGCCATCGTCCGCCGAAGGGTGGATCGCGCGAGCCCGTGACGTCGCGGGGGTTCTCGCCGCCGACGCCGTCGAGCGCGACCGGGCCGGTGCGGTGCCGACGCGAGAAGTCCAGCTGCTCAAGGACTCCGGCCTCGTCACCCTGCTGGGGCCCGCGGAGCACGGTGGCGCGGAGCAGCACTGGACCACCGCCTGCCGCGTGGTGCGCGAGGTCTCCGCCGGGGACGGCTCGATCGGGCAGCTGCTCGGCCACCACTACGTGTGGGCGTGGGCGATGCGCCTGGTCGGCACGCCCGAGCAGATCGCCGAGGTCGACGAGCTCTACACCACCCGCGGCCACTTCTTCGGCGGCGTGGTCAACCCGCGCGACCACGACCTCGTGGTCACCGATGAGGGCGAAACCCTGCTCTACCGCGGCAAGAAGTTCTTCTCCACCGGCAGCAAGGTCGCCGACCTGCTGGTGATGGAGGGAACGCTGGAATCCAGCGGGAACAGCGTGTTCGCGGTCGTGCCCGCGCAGCAGGACGGCATCGCCTTCGGCGACGACTGGAACAACCTCGGCCAGCGGCTCACCGTTTCCGGCAGCGTGGAGATCACCGACGTCCGGGTGCCGTGGTCCGGCGCCGCCGGGTACGTCGACAAGCAGTTCCGCCCCTCTGCTCTCAGCACCCTGCACGTGCCCGCGCTGCACCTGGTGTTCGCCAACCTCTACGTCGGCATCGCCCAGGCGGCGCTGCGCGCCGGCGTCACCTACACCCGGGGACACACCCGCGCCTGGCCCTACGGCGGTGAGGGCAAGAACTCCGGGACCGAGGAGTTCTACGTGCTGGAGGGGTACGGCGACCTGCAGTCCAAGCTGTGGGCCGCCGAGACGCTCACCGACGCGGCGGGGGCCAACCTCGCGCAGCTGCTGCACGCCGACCGCGAGTCGGTGACGCGCGAACAGCGGGGCCGCGCAGCGGTTCTCGTCTCAGCCGCCAAGCAGCGCGCGATCGACGTGGGCCTGGAGATCGCCAACCGGGTCTTCGAGCTGACCGGCGCCCGCGCCACGGCCAACTCGGTGGGCATGGACCTCTACTGGCGCAACCTGCGCACGCACAGCCTGCACGACCCGGTGGCCTACAAGCGGGTCGAGGTCGGCCGGTACACCCTGCGCGGTGACCTGCCGACCCCGTCGCCCTACAGCTGAGCTACTCCGGCGCTTCGCCGTCGGCCCAGGTGCGCGGCACGACCACGTGCAGGGCGTTGCGCGCGACCTCGAAGGCCTGCGGAGTGCTGGAGACGACCTCGCCGTCGATGTTGATCGGCAGCTCGCCCTCGGTGTCGATCCGCACCGCGCGGGTGCGGATGTGCTCGACCTGATCGCTGGACTTGCCGGTCTTGAGCCCGCGCACGACGTCGGCGAGCTGGCGGAGGTTGCCCTGCCGGATGACCGTGATGTCCAGCGCGTTGTCGTCGATGCCGGAGTCGCTGGCGGCCAGCTGCCCGCCGCCGAAGTAGCGACCGTTGGCGACCGAGACCTGGAGCAGCTTGTCGAACTCGCGGTCCTCGTGATCGCCGTCCGGGAAGGTCAGCTTGGCGCCGAAGGGACGGTGCTTGAAGAACGCCTTGGCGGTGGCCACCGGGTAGGCCAGCGGGCCGACGTAGCGCTTCAGCCGCGGCGACATGGCCTGCGCGACCTCCGCGCCGATGCCGACCGAGGCGCGGTTGACGTAGTAGTTGTCCCCGCAGAGCCCGAGGTCGACGTCGACGATGTGGCTGCCCAGGATGGTCTGGCAGGCCCCGTCGAGGTCATCGGGGATGTGCATGGTGCGGGCGAAGTCGTTGGCCGTGCCCAGCGGCAGCAGCGCGAGGGGGACGTCGCGGTGCGCGAGGCAGTCGACCACCGAGCTGACGCTGCCGTCCCCACCACCGATGATGATCAGGTCGTGGCCGCTCCTGGCAGCCGAGTCGACGGTCTCGACCAGCCGCGAGGGGTCCTGCAGCGGGTAGGTGGCGCCCAGGGGTACGCCGAGCTCGCGCAACCGGTCGAGGGCGTAGGCGTAGGCCTTGCCTCCGGTGCGCGAGTGCACGTTGACCACCAGGGCGGCTTTGGTGACAGGCCGCTCGATGCGAATGGTCCGCCTCCTGCGAAGTTCGGGGACACCGATGGCGTCCTTTCTACCGCCGTCGGGTCGCGGACCACACCCCAGAGGGGTGTCCAGGACCGGGCGGCGCCGCCGCGAGGCGTGGAACCGGCCTCGCGGCCTTCACCTCACCACAGGAAGGATCGGTCAGGCGCGGGCGCCGACGTCGGCGGTGACGACGCCGGTCGAGACCAGGCGGCGCTTGGCTCGGCGGGTGCCCCACGGACCGTGCAGGGCGATCATGTCGGACGGGAGCGGACAGGTGCGCCCACCTTCGGCGATCCGGGAAATACCGGCCTCCGGGCGGGGCTGAGCGTGCTTGGACACAGTTCTCACCAGCGAAAAGTAGGTAAAGAGCGATACTTGGGCAGGAGAGCACGCGCTGCCGGAATCAATTATGCGCCATCCGATGTCGATCTTCACGGCGGGGTCCACCTGTTCCGAATGCAGCGAATTCCATTCGCATTCCATTGTGGATCGAATTGCGATTTCCGCGAGTTCACCGAATTTTAGGGTTGATTTCACTTCCCACTGAAGCGATAGGCATCATCGCCACGTGCACGACCCCTCGGCGGGTCGCCTTCATCCGGGCATGCCATGGTTTGGTCATGACCGCCGGGCAGCAGGCCGAGCCGACCGCACAGCAGTCCCAGCCCGACCGAGGGCAGCGGTTCCACGCCGCGATGGAAGCCGTGACGCGAAGACTTCCCTTCGGGCTCTCCCGCGTCGTCGCGCCGAGCCTCCTCGGCTTCGCGCTGATCAACGGGTCCACCTTCGCCTTCGACCTGCTGCTGCTCACCCTGTTCCGCAGCGTGCTGCACTGGCCGGTCCCGGTGGCGTTCACCGTCGCCTACCTGATCGCCTTCGCGCTGAGCTTCGTGCTCAACCGGGCCCTGAACTTCCGCTCGCACGCACCCGTCGGACCGCAGGCCGCGCTCTACGCGGTGGCGATCCTGATCAACTACCTGGCCTTCATCCTCGGCCTCGGCAGCGGCCTGGCGGCGCTGGGCACGCAGTACCACGTGTCGCGGCTCCTCGCGGGCCTGTGCGAAGCGGTGTACATGTACAGCGTCATGCGCTGGGTCATCTTCCGCGACACCGACGGTCGCTGAGCTCCAGCCGCACCGGCTAGTGTCTCGACGTGCTCAACAGCGTTCGCGTGATCCGTCGGCTGAAGTCAGCGGACCACGGCTTCGTGCTGCGTTCGGCGTCGTGGCCGCGCAGCACCGCGGACCCGGCCTTGCGCCGGCTCACCCACCTCGCCGACCACAGCAAGCTGTGGCTCGGCATCGCCGCCGTGCTGGCGACCAGGCGCGGGCGGCTGCGGCGAGCGGCGCTGCGCGGAGCCAGCGCCATCGCGTTCACCAGCGCCGTGACCAACGGCCTCGGCAAGCCGCTGCTCCCCCGCCGCCGTCCGGCCGCCAACCTGCTCCCCGTGCGCCGCAGGCTCAGCGCGCCGCCGTCGTCGTCCTCGTTCCCGTCCGGTCACGCGGCCTCCGCGGCCGCGTTCACCACCGCGGTGTGGATGGAGTCCCCCGAGCTGGGAATGGCGCTGCTCCCGCTGGCCGGGGCCGTCGCGTACTCGCGGGTGCACACCGGGGTCCACTGGCCGACCGACGTGCTCTTCGGCGCCGCGATCGGCACCGGCATCGCCGCCGCCACCAGCCGCTGGTGGCCGGTGCGGCCGTCCACGCCGAGCATCGCCAGGCCCAGCGCTCGCACCGTCGCGATGGAAGAGGGCGACGGGCTGGTGCTGCTGGTCAACCCCTCCTCCGGTGATCCCGCCCGGGACCCCACCGCCGAGCTCGCCGGACTGCTGCCGCGCGCCGACTTCGTCTACCCGCTGCCCGGGGCCGATCTGGCCGATCAGCTGCACGAGCACCTCGACGCCACCGGGGACGCGAAGGCGCTCGGCGTCGCCGGCGGGGACGGCAGCGTCGCGGCGGCGGCCGCGGTGGCCGCGGTGCGCGGGCTGCCGCTGCTGGTGGTGCCGAGCGGGACCCTCAACCACTTCGCGCGCGATCTCGGCGTGAACAGCACCTACGACTCCGTGCGGGCGCTGCGCGCCGGTTCGGCGGTGAACGTGGACCTGGGCACGGTCAAGGTCGACGACGTGCCGCAGCAGTGGTTCGTCAACACCGCGAGCCTCGGCGGCTACCCGGACATGGTGCGGCTGCGCGAGAAGTGGGAGCACCGCTGGGGGAAGTGGCCCGCCGGAGCGGCGGCGCTGGTGCGGGTGCTGGCCAGCGCCGAGCCGATCCCGGTGCGGATCAACGGGATCGACCGCAAGATCTGGCTGTTCTTCGCCGGCGGCAACGGGTATCAGCCCAAGGGGCTGGCTCCGACCTGGCGGCCGAGGCTGGACACCGGCGTGCTGGACGTCCGCTACATCCGCGCGGACCTGCCCTTCTCGCGGACCCGGTTCGTGGCGGGAGCCCTGACCGGGGCGCTGTTCCACAACCGCGCCTACGTGCAGGAGGAGCGGGACCGGGTTCGGGTCGAGGTGCTGGGCGCGCCCGTGGCGTTGGCCCGCGACGGCGAGGTCTCGCTCAAGGGAACCGTTTTCGAGTTCGCAGCCCGTGACGGCGCGCTGCACGTCTACCGGCCGGACTGAGCGCGAGGACCCGGGGGCGCCGTGTCCCGTGTTCGGCGCCCCCGGGACCTCCTCGATCGTTCGTCAGGCGCCGATGGTGGCGGTGTCGATGACGAAGCGGTAGCGCACGTCACTGCCGGTGACGCGCTCGTAGGCGGCGTTGACCTGGTCCGCCGAGATGGTCTCGATCTCCGCGCCGATGCCGTGCTCGGCGCAGAAGTCCAGCATCTCCTGGGTCTCGGCGATGCCGCCGATCATCGAACCGGCCAGCGACTTGTTGCCGCCGATCAGCGAGAACGCGCTGTAGGACAGCGGCGTGCCCGGGGCACCGACGTTGACCATGGCGCCGCCGACGCGCAGCAGGCCCAGGTAGGAGTCGATGGGCAGCTCGGCCGAGACCGTGTTGAGGATCAGGTCGAAGCGGCCCGCCAGCGTCTCGAAGGTCGACTCGTCGCTGGTCGCGTAGTAGTCCTTCGCGCCGAGCCTCAGGCCGTCCTCCTGCTTCTTCAGGCTCTGGCTGAGCACCGTCACCTCGGCGCCCATCGCGGCGGCCAGCTTGACCGCCATGTGGCCGAGACCGCCCAGGCCGACGACGGCGACCTTCTTGCCGGGGCCGGCACCCCACTGCCGCAGCGGCGAGTACGTGGTGATGCCCGCGCACAGCAGCGGGGCGGCGACGTCGAGGCCGATGCCCTCCGGGATGCCGCAGACGAACGCGTCCTTGACCACGACCTGCTGGCTGTAGCCGCCGTAGGTGTTCTCGCCGTCGAAGCCGACGCCGTTGTAGGTCTGGACGTTGCCCTTGACGCAGAACTGCTCGGTCCCGGCCTGGCAGTACTCGCACTCACCGCAGGAGTCGACCATGCAGCCGACGCCGACGCGGTCGCCGACCTGGTACTGGGTGACCGCCGATCCGACGGCGGCGACGGTGCCCGCGATCTCGTGGCCCGGGACCATCGGGAAGATCGCGGTGCCCCAGTCCTCGCGGGCCTGGTGGATGTCGCTGTGGCAGATGCCGGCGTAGGCGATGTCGATCAGCACGTCGTCCGGCCGCAGGTCACGTCGCGTGATCGTCGTCTGCTCCAGGGGTGCCCCCGGGGACGGAACGGCGATAGCGTTCGTGATCGTGCTCATGAACCCTCCATGGAACAGCTTGTGCACGAGCTCTCGATGTAAGAGCCTTCTTACATTGGGACGTAAGAGGGCTCTTACATATTCCGATCGAAAGATGTGATCCAGGACATGGGCGGCAAGTACCACCACGGCGACCTCCGCGCCGAGCTCGTTCGGGTCTCGCTGGAGGCCATCGCCGAACGCGGCGTCGAGAGCTTCTCCGTCGCCGAGGCCGCCCGCCGCGCCAAGGTCAGCCCCGGCGCTCCCTACCGGCACTTCCCCGAGCGGGAGAGCCTCGTCGCCGCCGTGGCCACCGAGGTCGCCCACCAGCTGGCCGACGAGGTCGAGCAGGCCGCCGGCGAGCACGACGACCCCGTCGAGGGGCTCGCCGCCGCCGCGGGCACCTACACCGGGTACCTGATCCGGCAGCGGGTCGGCATGGACCTCATCAACGCCGAGGTCCTGCAGGGCGCCCGCTACGCGGAGCTGCACGACCAGACCCGCCGCCTCACCGACCAGTTCCTCCTGCGCACCATGGCGGTCGCTGCCCCGGCCGACGCCCTGGAGCTGATGGAGCAGCTGTTCACCCAGGCCCACGGCTACGGAACCTTCTGGCTCAACGGCGTCTTCACCAAGCACGGCTACACCCCGGACCTCGTGGTCCGGAAATCCGCCCAAGCCGCCCGGGTCGCCGTCGAGGGCTACCGCCACACCTCCCCCTGACCC